>JAYTNA010000735.1:0-8301 GCA_043748865.1 Saprospiraceae bacterium | reverse complement strand
ATCAGAATATCCGCCGGATTTTCTCCCGCCAAAATCGTTACTTCGTTGATGCGTGTATCGGCAAAGTGCATTTGTATATTTAACGACTTGCCGATATTTCCGTTTAAAAAATCGCGATTCAAAATCAAAGTTTCCATGCCCACGTATTTGAACACGAGCGTTTGCATATTTTTTTTGTCCGGAATCGAAAAACGTCCTTCAATATCGGAAAGCACGGCTTTAGTAGCATCACTGTCCGGCAAAACGGCAACAAACGCCAACGGATTAGATTGCGTGTCAATGATTTTTCCTGTTATAGTTGTTTGTGCCGAGAGCCTGCAATTTAGAAATAGGAGAAAAAGAAAAAATTTAAATTTCATAGATTGACAGGTTTTTTACCACGCTTTATCAAAAAAAATCCCTAATTTTTTCGTAAATGAAAAAATTAGGGATGACTTACATTTTTATTTTTCAGTTATATTTTCAGCAAAATAAATCAAACCATAATTAATTTTTCACTACAGGCACAGTTAAAATGCCATTTCCAATACGTGCTTTTAAAAAGTACATACCTGCCGGAAAATTTTGAGTATCCAAATTAATTGTATTAACTCCCATTTGTGTACGGAATTTTTGCGTCATTATTTGGCGACCGAGTAAGTCAAACACGTTCAATTCGCTATCAGTTACTTCCGTTGCCGTCAATTCAACTTGTAATTGATTGGTGAAAGGGTTTGGCGAAATGCGTACAGCCGATTTATCTAAATCAGTGGTAGCACTGATAATGCGCGAAGTATTTGTAAAGAACGAACCTTTTTGTCCACTCGCTTGAACAGAAACCGCTCCGCCGGTCGGTTCTAATTTTGTACTCGTTACGCCGATAGCTTGTAAAGATAAATTACTGCCCGTACCGGTTGTAAAAAGTACTTTATCGTCTTTGATAGAAAAATTCGGAAAACCCAATGTATTATTTTTAATTAAACCGTTAGGATTTTGAGTTACATCACCGGTTTGAATATTCGCGGAAACGACATAATAGTTTGTCGTATTCGCATCCGGCTGTTCGAGATAATCAAACGCAATGATGTACGGCGAATTTTTTGCAAAAGTCGGATTACCCACGCTCGTTTTTTCCGGCAATTCACTAAAAACTTTTTGAACTTTTCTGCCCGCATAAAAATTACCCGTGCTGTTAGACCACACATTGATGATACCGATATCCCAATATGCAGTACCGAACAACGTTCCTAAACCTGACGGCGCGTTATAAGCATCATAAATTATTTTTTCACCGAATAAATCCCATTCTAAAGCATCCGAGTATTGTACATCAGAAGTAGTGATACCGGAAGCTGTCGTCGGGTTGTATATGCCGAATACTTGACTTTTAGCAGTTTTTAAATTGATGACATAAATCAAAGTGTCGCCCGCATTCGCTGCAATTTTATTTCCGTCTCTTGAAATAGCCGTATTATTCCAACCAGTTTGCCCGCCGCCGATTTCTTGTTCTTTTACTGCTCCGGTACTCCAATTGATTGAAATGTAATATAATTTTGTATCATCGCCGACATAAGTTACAGCCGTACCGTTATCGGATATACTCGGTTTACTTTTTATTTTATTGTTTGTAATAGCTTGAGGTTGCCCGCCCGGTGTTTGCACATAAATACCGGTATTAGTAGCACCCACAAATAAAACGAAATCGGAACCGGTATTGACCGGTAAATCTGTTTGGTGCGTTGCACCGGTGGCACTGCCACCTGCACCGATACCTACTTGTGCAAAAGCATTCGATGCCGCCGCTAAAAGGTTCGCATCATTCGGATATAAATCTTTGCAACATTGTTCAATCGCTGCGCGACAATCTATAAAATTGGATGATGCTACTAAATAATTCACCAAAGCGCGATAATAAATTTTTTCGGCTTTATCTTTTCCGACAGCCGAATTAGATGCAAATAAATAATACGCATAATTCGGAATACCGCTATTGATATGTACACCGCCATTATCCTGACTGCCCGTATAAATTTCACTATACACAGCCGGCTGGTAACCGCCATCTCCGAGTCGCGTACCGCCGTTGTGCGGATTTGCTAAATCGCGGAGAAAACCGGTCGGAAAAGCATTTCTATTTTTAATGACATTTTCACCTATAGACCAATTCGCACGGTCAATAAAACTACCAAAAACATCTGCCATAGATTCATTTAAAGCACCGGATTCGTCTTGATATTCTAAGTTTGCCGTGTTTTGAATAACGCCGTGCGAAATTTCGTGTCCGGCAACGTCTAATCCTTGGGCTAACGGAAAAAAATATTTATTGCCGTTACCGTAATACATCGCTTCACCGTTCCAATACGCATTATCCATAGCACTGCCTTTATCAGCTACATTGATATAAGAATCAACATTACCACCTTTACCGTTAATGGAATTACGTCCATGCGTGTTCAGATAATATAAATAAGCGGTTGCACCGTTGAATTGCGCCGAAACTCCTAAAGGATTAGCGCTCCAATTATTATTAGGAGATTGAGTGAAATCAAATTTTCCGCCGCCATCGCTGTTTAAATTATCCCAAATTTGCAAAACACCCACAGGACTGTTCGGAAAAGTAGATTGTGCCGCTTTAAACATCGGGCGCGAAGCATCTATCAAAACATAAGTGCCGCTCGTTGAATAAGTATTTATGGTGCGCGTAACCCCCAATAAATCTTTTGCGTTAGCAGTAGCCGGTCCGTCAAGCGGTGGCATTTCATTTAGTTGGTTAGTTGGTTGGTTGGTTAGTTGGTTAGTTTCCGGCTCAAATAAGCGCGTAACCGATTCTTGTTCTTTTAATAATATGCTTTCGTCAGATTTTGCTGCTTCTTCTTTATCGCCGTGAAAATGTCCGGCAAAAGTGCAACTGCTTTCATAAGAATTTAAAACCGCATTGGTTTGTGCATCAACGAAATATTCGTAACGGTGCAAAACGCTCGAATAAGCAGTGATATGCCAAGCCAAACGTTCGGCATTCGCATTGTTTTTCACGTGATAAATCACCAATTCAGATTTAATTTGTTGTCCGCCGACTTGCTTAACAGCTTTATCGTTCAAAAGAAGAAAGCCGCCGTTGTTTGCTAAATGTGTGCGTACCGTTTGTGCCGCAGCAGCAACATCAACACTCGGTTCAATTTTTTCGATCACGGGTGTCGGATAATACGCACCATTCATTAATTTTATTTTCTGATTTTCTTCATGCAAAACTACTTCGCCGTTCCACACCGGAATACCTTTAAATTGTTGTTGCAACCGCGTGTGCGTTTGACCCAAATCATCGGTTTCCGTTTTACGCACAATAAATTCATCACCTGGCGATTTAATGTGCATCACCGTTTTTACGGCATCTAAATAATTGGCAGTGCGCATTTGAGAAGTCGTTGTCGTTGCAGTAGATTGTCTCATACTACCGATAATCATTGTCGGCAAACCGTTGCGACTTGTTTCGATTTTTAGTCCGGCAGGTAAATTAATCGGAATGAGTTGAACATCCGGCAACTTTAAACCATCCGTCACCACGTCTAAATTATCGGCGGGCTGCGGGCTGTCGTTAGTTGAAGGCTGAGGTACTTTAATTTTATTCAAATCAATCGGCACACTCGGTGGCGTTTGTTTCGATTTTTGAGCAAAAAGTACGACACTCGAAAGTGTCAAAATCAATAGAAGTAGGTGTTGTTTTTTCATTATTTAATAAATAAATTACAGTTTCTTTTCTCAAGTAGCTCTAACCAATGATGAAAATAGAAACTGACAGAGTAAGGTTATGAAAGTTGAAAGATTATGCTTCCGCACCAAAAATAATATTATTTGGTTAGCCGCCGGTAATTTTTTTCCGGATTAAGAAAAAATAAGTGCATTTTACGTTGTTTTTACAAATCGAAGAAATATTTAACACCAAGATAATTTTAAACAATGTTTCGGCGGTCACCACAATTTTTTATCTTACAATATTTCCCCAACTATTCCGTCCTTTAATAGTGGTTGAAAATATTTCGCACTTAAAACACCATAAACTGTATAAAAATGATAAAAGAAATATACTTTATTAGAAATAAAATAAAAATTCATTGACAAATCACATTTATAGAATTAATTTTGCACGAAAAACAAGATTCAGCACACGTTTCCCATTCCAAATTATTATCCTTCGAACACATTGCGCATTCTTTCACACGTTTTTAATGTGTGCTTGAATCTATTTGCTTAAAAACAGGTGATTTATTATTTTGTGTGAATTGCACAGAAAATATAAATAGAAAGGCAGAAATATTTGGGTGACGGTTTCATAAAAAACCGTTAAGGTATAAACACGATTAAACAGTTTAAAAACATTTAGACATACACACTTAGGTAATAGCAAGCTAAAAAAGGATTTTGCGGATGAGACAATTAAAAATAACGAAGTCAATTACAAATCGGGAAAGTCAATCGCTCGAAAAGTATTTACAGGAAATAGGAAAGGTTGACCTTCTGACACCGGAAGAAGAAGTAGATTTAGCCAAACGTATCAAGCAAGGCGATCAAATAGCACTTGAAAAACTCACTAAAGCAAATTTGCGTTTTGTAGTTTCGGTGGCAAAACAATATCAAAATCAAGGTTTATCGCTGAGTGATTTAATTAATGAAGGTAATTTAGGTTTAATAAAAGCGGCGCAACGTTTTGATGAAACGCGCGGGTTTAAATTCATTTCTTACGCCGTCTGGTGGATTCGCCAATCTATTCTTCAAGCTCTTGCTGAACAAAGTCGTATTGTACGTTTACCGCTCAATAAAGTCGGCTCGCTCAATAAAATCAATAAAGCCTTTTCCGAACTCGAACAAGCGTATGAACGCGAACCGAGTTCTGAAGAATTAGCCGCATTGCTCGAAATAACAACCGATGAAGTTGAAACAACTTTGGGCGTTGCCGCTCGTCACGTTTCAATGGACGCACCGTTTGCGGAAGGTGAAGACAATTCACTACTTGATGTTTTGGAAAATACAACGACCCTCGGTACGGATACGCTTTTGGAATATAACGAATCTTTAACGCGCGAAATTGAACGCTCGCTCGGCACACTCACCGACAGACAAAGCGACGTGATTCGTTTATATTTCGGTATCAACGTAGAACACCCGATGAGTTTAGAAGACATCGGCGATAAATTCGGTTTAACACGTGAGCGTGTGCGCCAAATAAAAGATAAAGCGATAAATAAATTGCGCGGCTCTAATAAAAGTAAGTTGTTGAAACATTATTTGGGAACGTAAAAATAATTGTTAATTTATAGTTGACAGTTGTTTTAAATAAAAAAACGCGCTCATCGAATTTTTTTGATGAGCGCGTTTTTTTTGCAATTTAATTTCACTCAAAAAAAATATTTCAAAAAAAAATTATATATTTGCTGTGTCACTCTTTAATGCCAATTTTCCTACCCAATAATTTTTATAATTTTATCGTTTGAAAGCAAATTTTTTTTTCAATTCAACTTAAAAAATACCACCAATGGCAAAATTAATTAAAAATTCAAATGTCGCGTTTGATACAACCGGCATGACCCCACTTCCGGACAGTTTAAAAAAAGCACCGGAAGGTGTTGCACAAAAACCAATTAGCGATAATCAAATCATTGAAGTGACATTAAGTTTGCGTGCTAAAAATATACCGGACGCTACCGTACTTCAAAACCCGACTTTTACACCGATTTCTCGTGAAGCTTATGCCGCTGAATACGGTGCAGATGACACAGATATTCACAGTGTGACGGCTTATGTTGCAACACATGGTTTGTCGGTAATACACACTGATGCCGGCAAACGCACCGTTCAAATAAAAGGCGAAGTCGGACAATTGCGTGCGGCGTTTGGTGTACAATTGTATGAATATACAGCACCTGACGGGAATAAATTTCACGGCAGAACCGGTTATGTATATGTTCCGGATAGTCTGAAAGACGTAGTAGAAGGAATTTTCGGTTTCGATAACCGTATGACCGCCAAAGCACATTTTCAAATTTTGAAAGAAGATGTAACAACACCCCTTGGTATGACTGCAAGAGGTTTGATAAGTGATGCCGCAGCCGGACCCGCAAAAAAAAAACATCCGGTAACAACTAATTTCTATGCAACAGAGATTGCAACCCTCTATAATTTTCCGACTAATGCTACAGGTGCCGGACAGTGCGTTGCTATCATTGAACTTGACGGCGGGCATACTCAAAAAGATTTAGACACTTATTTCAAATTAGTCGGTTTAAAATCACCGACAGTTATTTCAGTCGGCGTTGACGGTGCGATGAACAAACCTATCGGCGACCCGAGCAGTGCCGACGGTGAGGTTTTATTGGATATTGAAGTCGTTGGTTCGGTAGCACCGAATGCGAAAATTGTGATGTATTATGCACCGAATACCGATCAAGGATTTTTGAACGCAATACTCGCAGCAGTGCATGACAACGTAAATAAACCGAGTGTCATCAGTATCAGTTGGGGAAATCCTGAAGTGAATTGGACGGCGCAATCTTTGAAAGCCTACAACGACGCTTTTCAAGCGGCTTCCCTTTTAGGCGTAACAATTTGCGCAGCTTCCGGTGATCAAGGCAGCAGTGATGGCTATACAACTGACAGCAATGTTCACGTAGATTTTCCCTCCTCCAGTCCGTTTGTGTTGGCATGTGGCGGTACAAAATTAACGGCTGCGAATAAAATTATCACTGCCGAATCGGTTTGGAATGAAAGTTCAACTTCTGCTGGCGGCGGCGGTATCAGCGATACTTTTCCTTTGCCGGACTATCAAAAAAATGCGAAAGTCGCTGTGTCTATCTCCGGAAAAAATTTCGTTGGTCGTGGTGTACCCGATGTTGCCGGCGATGCCGATCCGGTATCCGGTTATAAAGTTATCATTGACGGTAAAAATTTTACGATTGGCGGCACAAGTGCCGTTGCACCACTATTTGCAGGCTTAATTGCTTTAATGAACGAACTCAAGAAAAAACCGGTTGGTTATATTCATCCACTCATTTATGCGCATCCCGAAATTTTCAGAGACATCACGGCAGGCAATAACATCACCGCAGCGGGACAAAAAGGATTTAAAGCGACTACCGGTTGGGATGCTTGCACCGGTCTCGGCGTACCGGACGGAAAAAAATGGTCTAAAGTTTTGGCAGGCGTTTAGTGATTGATGATTTATGGTTGATGGTTGTTTGGAAATATAAATGCGCAAAGAAGAATAAATTTCTTTGCGCATTTATATTTCCAAACAGGACTTTCTTATAAAAATAGAAAGCAACATTACTCACATCCGGCAGTATTAATTCTCTGTTTAAACTCAATTGTGGTTTCTAAACTATAAAAAATATAATAAAATATAAATTTTAAAAGAAAAAAATATAAATTTGCCTACTGAATTATCTATGAGCTGTGAGTCTTGAGCTACCAACTATCAGTTTTTGCTGAAGGCTGAAGGCTCATAGCGAAAAGCTTATAGCTAATATTAAATTGCAAAATAAAAATATACCACTTCATTATGCCTGATAATCAAAGAGCCATTGGACACATAGACCCTTCCGAAAATATTCCTGTTGTTCCGAAAGGAATAAATAAGATACTTGCCATCGGTATCAATAATTATGCCCATCTGCCTAAACTCAAGAATGCGACGAAAGATGTGAGCGATATTACTGATGTACTTGTTGAAAGATACGATTTCAAAAAAGAAAATGTTACTTTCTTGCTTGATGAAAAAGCCACGCGTAGTAATATCATAAACACACTCTATAGGTTGACAAATACGTCGGCGTTAGGACCGAACGACAGTTTGATTATTTATTATTCCGGACACGGTTATCTTGATGATAATGGTGACGGTTATTGGATTCCCGTTGATGCGGACGTTGACGATCATGCTTCTTACATTCCGAATATTGATATCAGAAATCAGATAAAAAACATGAAATGCCGGCACGTGTTGTTGGTGTCCGATTCTTGTTTTTCCGGTTCGTTATTATATCGCGACAGCGGTATCGCTTCGATACGCAGAGATATTATTGAATTGGATAGCAAACCTTCGCGTTGGATGTTTACTTCCGGCGGCAGCGAACCGGTGGCAGACGGTAATCCGGGTGCGAATAGTCCGTTTGCAAATGCTATTTTATTGGATTTACGCACCAATGTTCAATCAAAATTGATTTTTGATAAATTGGCGATTGATGTGCGCGAAAATACAAGTTCCAACGCTTCGCAATTGCCGCAGTTCGGCAGTTTGCGCGATGCCGGCGATATGGGCGGTAGATTTATTTT
>JAYTNA010000734.1:0-2136 GCA_043748865.1 Saprospiraceae bacterium | reverse complement strand
GATTGTTCGTTGCAACAGGTGTTTTCATACATGTAATGGTTCTTAATTTATGTTATGATATTCCGGTGAAAATATTTTCTATTCATTTAGTTTTATATTGCCTTTATCTTTTAGCAAACGATTTTAAGCGACTGTGGAATTTTTTAGTTATTAACAAAACTACACCACCAAATACTTTATACGAACTCCGGTTAGATACAAAAAGAAAAAGAATTTATAGAATTGTCATTAAAACCCTAATAATAGCGGCATTTTTTATTTTTCCGTTTTGGACTTCTTTAACCGGATTTTTGGAGAGAGATTTAAAAAACAAAAAAAGCATTTTTGGTGAAGGCATTTATAATGTACAAACGTTTGTGCGGAATAACAAAGACACTATTCCGATTTTAGCGCGCGATACTTTGGTTTGAAAAGATATTATTTTTCCAAAAAAATTTGGTTCGGGTAGTGTTGGCACCAGAGATACTATATTTTTACAAAACTACGGTCGCGGCTATTTTTCTTACAAAACAGATACCGTTAATCATACGCTTTTAATGATAAAAAAATCAAATTTTTGAGGAGATAGCGTTTCATCTATCTCAGCGCGTTATGCTATAATTGATAGCAATAAATTCAAACTTTGGACAAAAATCAGAAATGATTCTGTGTATGTAGAATTTGTTAAAAGCAACAGACATTTTCAATTAGCAGAGAGACAATTTCATTGGTTGTCTGAATACAATAGGTAATTATTGCCACGCTATTTTAAGAAATTCATCATTCATCATTCATCATTCATCATTACTTATCTATCTTTACCCCATGTCATTACAAATAATTTTTGAAGATAACCACATTATCGCCGTCAATAAACCGGCGGGCGTATTGGTGCAAGGCGATGAAACGGGTGATACGCCTTTGGTTGAACTCGTAAAACAATATATCAAAGTAAAATACAACAAACCCGGCGATGTGTTTTTGGGGGTGGTGCATCGGATAGATAGACCCGTCAGTGGTGCCGTTATTTTTGCACGCACGAGCAAAGCATTGGAGCGCATGAATAAACTTTTTGCGGAGCGCGACGTAAAAAAAATATATTGGGCAATCGTTCGTGAAAGACCGAATCCGGAAGATGGCACGCTCACAAATTATTTAGCGAAAGACTCGGAAAAAAATGTCACGCGAGTTCTAAACGGACCAAGTCGCCGGCATCCGGATGCGAAATTGGCGACGCTTGATTATTATTTAAAAGGCAGTTTGTTGGGCCAACACGCATTGGAAGTGCATCCGCAAACAGGCAGGTCGCATCAAATTCGTGCGCAATTGGCGCATATCGCTTCACCGATTCGCGGCGATGTAAAGTACGGTTTTCCGAAAGCGAACGATGACGGTTCCATTGATTTGCATTGCTACTCAATGACATTCATTCATCCGGTGACGAAAGTAGAAACAGAAATTTCTGCTATGCCGTTGAATACACAGGTTTGGAAACCGTTTACATCACTTTTGTTGAATTAAAATTTGAGCATGGATTCCTTACAACAACAAGTTGAAGTACTAATTTTCACTTCCGAGCAACCGATTTCACTCGAAGAATTGAAACAAACATTGGATATAGCTTTTGAAACGGATTTTAAAGAAGCAGTTATTTTAGAATCTATTGAAGCGATAAAAAAACGTTTTAGTGCCGATATTTTTTCTTTTGAAATCATAGAACTTGCGGGCGGTTTTCAATTTCTTTCTAAACCGTCCTATCATCATGCGATTGGTACGCTTCTGAAACTCACGACAAAAAAACGTTTGTCTCAAGCAGCACTCGAAACACTTTCTATAATTGCGTATAAACAACCGACAACAAAAACAGAAGTCGAACAAATACGCGGCGTGAACTGCGATTATGCGATTCAAAAACTTTTGGAAAAAGAATTGGTGGAAATAAAAGGTCGCGCCGAAACTCCCGGTCGTCCGTTGACTTACGGCACTTCCGAAAAATTCATGCACTATTTCGGCATCAAAAATTTAAACGATTTGCCGAAGTTGAAAGATTTTAAGGAGGTGGAAGAGCAAATAGGCTCAGAACAAAATTCAAATGAGAAATAAAAATTATTTTTTTCTGAAAAAAACTTGCATATAAATAAAACGCAGGTTACATTT
>JAYTNA010000733.1:0-3780 GCA_043748865.1 Saprospiraceae bacterium | reverse complement strand
AATAGCCCCGCGAGAATCGCAGGGACAGACAACCAAAATTTGCAACTGCAACGCAGTTGAATTTGCGTTCTCACGTGAGGATTCACATTCAACTGCGTTGCAGTTGCAAAGCGGTATCGCATCTTCCCCGCGATTCTCGCGGGCTATTCATATTAAACCGCTTCGCGGTTGTTTTTCTTTAGAATAATATGGGAGTAGTTACAATTTTTTTTCGCTTTGTCATAATTCTCTAAAAAAGTGACGGATTTTCTTTGTCTTGTCTCAAAGTAGGGGATTGAATAAAAATTTTTTCTTACCTTACACGCTTTTAATTCGTCTTGATAAGAACAGGTTTAACAAAATTTTTCGCTTAACAATCGCCAATTAACTATCTAAATTTAAAATGTGAAATATCTCAACTCGATACTCGAAACTGTCGGTAACACGCCTCTTATAAAATTACACCGCGTCGTTGATGATATTCCGGCTTTGGTTTTAGCTAAAGCAGAAACTTTCAATCCGGGTTTAAGTACTAAGGATAGAATCGCTGTGCGTATTATCGAAGCGGCAGAAAAAAAAGGTTGGGTTCGCGCAGGCACTACGATTATTGAATGTACTTCAGGTAATACCGGTATCGGTTTGGCAATGGTGGCAGCTGTGAAAGGTTATAAATTGATTTGTACGGTTAATGATAAGCAATCGAAAGAAAAAATACAAATGTTGCGCTCGTGGGGCGCAGAAGTAATTGTTTGTCCTGCAAATATTAAACCCGAAGACCCGAAATCAAATTATGCGGTTGCCGAACGTTTAGGCCATGAAATTCCGAATAGTTACTGGGTCAATCAGTACGATAATATATACAATCCGTTGGCACATTACGAAGGAACAGGTCCTGAAATTTGGGATCAAACCGACGGATTAGTCACACATGTGATAGGTCCCACTGGAACAGGCGGCAGTTTGAGTGGAACGGCGCGTTTTTTAAAAGAAAAAAATCCGGATATACAAGTTTGGGGCGTTGATGCGTTCGGTTCGGTTTTGAAAAAATATCATGAAACGGGCGTTTTCTATGACGACGAAATTTATGAATATTCGATGGAAGGTGTCGGACGAGAGTTCATTCCATCTACTTTAGATTTAAAATTAATAAATAAATTTGAAAAAGTTTCCGATCATGATGCTGCACTTATGGCGCGTCGAATCGTCAAAGAAGAAGGTTTGTGGGTCGGTCATTCATCCGGTGCTGCAATTTGCGCCGTTCATCAATTGCGTTATGAGTTGAAACCTTCCGATGTCGTCGTCGTTATTTGTCACGATCACGGCAGTCGCTACATTGGAAAAATTTTCAGCGACGAATGGATGCATGATAAAGGGTTTCTTAAAAATAAAAATTCGGAGCAAGAGTTTGTGCCGGTGAAAAAATAATTGTCAGTTGTTAATTGTTAGTTGTTAATTAGAACCGACAATTAACAACTGACAATTAACAACTAACAACTAATTAGTTATGGATTTATTTGAAAAAGTATTGAAACGTCCAGGTCCGCTCGGTAAATATGCCGACATTGCGGAAGGGTATTTTATGTTTCCGAAATTGGAAGGGGCGGTGAGTAATCGCATGATATTTAACGGTGAAGAAAAAATAGTTTGGAGTTTAAATAATTATTTGGGTTTAGCTAATCATCCGGAAGTGCGTCGTGCCGATGCGGAAGCAGCGGCAGAATGGGGTTTAGCTTATCCGATGGGTGCGCGGATGATGTCCGGCGAAACAGTTTATCATGAACAATTAGAAACTGAACTTGCACATTTTGTACACAAAGAAGCCGGTTTTTTATTGAATTTCGGTTATCAAGGTATTCTTTCTGTAATTGATGCAATGATTGACCGCCGTGATATAGTAGTGTATGATAAAGATTGTCACGCCTGCATCATGGATGCGATCAGAATGCACCTCGGCGAGCGTTTTGCATTTGAACACAACAACGTACATAGTTTGGAAGTGCAATTAACGAAAGCCGGCAAAGCGGCAGAACGTTCCGGTGGAGGGATTTTAGTAATTACAGAAGGCGTTTTTGGCATGCGTGGCGAGCAAGGAAAATTGCGCGAAATTGTTGCACTCAAAGAAAAATATACGTTTCGATTATTAGTGGACGATGCGCATGGTTTCGGTACGCTCGGAAAAACCGGTGCGGGTGCCGGCGAAGAACAAGGTATTCAAGATGATATTGATTTATATTTTTCAACTTTTGCGAAATCTATGGCGAGTATCGGCGCATTTATTGCCGGTAATGCGGACATTATTAAGTATCTGAAATATAATATGCGCTCGCAAATTTTCGCGAAATCTTTGCCGATGCCATTAGTAATTGGCGGATTAAAACGCTTAGAGTTGATACGCAATAATTCGCAACTGAAAGACAAACTTTGGCAAAATGTCCATCGCTTGCAAAACGGTTTGCGCAGTTTGGGTTTAGATCTCGGTGACACAAATACTTGCGTTACGCCTGTTTTTATGCACGGCGAAGTTGAAGAAGCCCTCCGTCTGATCAAAGATTTACGCGAAAATTATCATATTTTTTGTTCGATTGTTGTGTATCCTGTCATTCCGAAAGGAATGATGTTATTGCGCCTTATTCCGACAGCCGATCATACTTTTGAAGATATTGACGAAACTTTATCAGCTTTTGGTGAAGTCGCCAAAAAATTAAAAGCCGGCGTTTATGCCAAAGAGGCGGAAACTTCTGTGGTCTGATTTTGAGGTAAATCTCTCGTAAAGTCGCAAAGTGAAACTTAACTTTTTTTAAATAATAACGCTCACTTCAACACCAACCTCAAACCAATATCTTCACGTCTGAGATTCGGATTAAAACTTGCGCGAGCGGCAGCGCGACAAAAATTATCCAACCCGCTAAATGAGCCGCCGCGAATCACCAATTCATCATTCGGCGCACGGAACTTCGGACCTGAAGGATTATCTGCCGTTGAACGTCGGTAAAAATCCGGCAAATAAACATCGCCGCACCATTCGTAAACATTGCCGCTCATATCGTAAATGCCCAACTCATTCGGTTTTTTTTGTCCGACCGGATGCGTTTTTTTATCGGCATTATTAAAATACCAGCCGACGAGATCCAATTCATTGGAACCGCTGAATTTTCTGTTGTTCTCTTTGATACCGCCGCGTGCCGCAAATTCCCATTCCGCTTCTGTCGGCAAACGATAATTTTTGCCGGTTTTTTCGTTCAATTTTAAAATAAAATCATGAATATCTTCTCTACCAACGTTTTCTACCGGACATCTATCACACGCTTCGTGCGCAGACGGATTTTTTCCCATCACCCACATCCAAAGTTTTTGTGTCACTTCGTATTTACTGATTGTAAAATCACCAACCGTAACTTCATGCACCGGTTGTTCACTGACGGAACATCCGTCGCAACCTATATTCGGACTCCTTTGCCCCATTTGAAACGTACTGCCTTGTACAAAAACCATATTTCCGGCGAACTGTGAGAGTTCTTTCATGCGATTTACTTCTGTTTGTTTCACCAGAGAATCCATAGGCTGTAAAACTGTTTGCCCGGGCGTTTGTCCTTCCGGCAGTTTATTCGGCATAACGATTTGTTCAATTTTTTTTCCGTCTCTATCAAATCGTTCATGTTTTCGACATTGTGATAAGTAAACAAAACCGCCGATAACAGATGCGCCGATAATGGCTAAAACATTGCGCAAATTAGGTCCATATTTTTCCCAAAATGGTGCGAGCGGACCGGAATTAAAAATTGTTCTACGCGTATCGGTGTC
>JAYTNA010000732.1:0-8336 GCA_043748865.1 Saprospiraceae bacterium | reverse complement strand
AAATAATAACCAACCGCCGTACACCATTATAAAATTCCATTCTAACGGCACTGCCATTGGCAAATTTATAAAAATAAATGTATGAAAACAAGTAATGCCTATTAAGGCATAAAAAACAATTTCCGGATTGTGCGCGAACATCAACACAATCGGAAAAATAAACTCAATCGTTGTACCCCAGTGCGACAGAAAATTCGCAAAAGCACTTGGTCGTAAATCATTCAGATAATTTTTAAATAATTTTTTTTTCAACCAATTTATTTTCGAAACCGGACTATTGCATATCATCACACACACGACAGAGCTAAAACTCGGAGTCAGTTTTGAAAATGCTGCCCAAAACCAAATGGCAAACCAAACTATTTTTAAAGCATTACCGGTATCGGACGGAAAAAGAAAACATATTATCGCCGGAAAATAAACATCGCCGCGTGCCGCCAAAAAAATTGTTCTGTCTAATACACCGAGTATCGGCAATAAAGTAACGACAGGTAAAACTGTTTCCGGTGTAATCGCAGAGACGATACATACTTTCACCAAAAAAAATAATAATGTCGCATAAAATAAAACATCAATGATATTTCTGTTATCGTCGCCGATAATAGGAAGTTTCGGGAAAAAAGGTATTTTAATCGTATTTAGGCGCAAAAAATAAGTGGCACCCCCGAGCGGCGGTAAGTAACGACCGGAAAGTGGACCACTCGATCCGCCGAAACCGATAACTTCGATAAGTACCGTCCAAAAAATGGCTTTGCCGAGTGCTTCAGTTTTAAACCACCAAGTTGACACATTCGATAAAGTGCCTAAATCGCGCGAAAAAGAGCAGAAAAAAACCAAACATAAACATAAAAGGCAAGTTTCAATATATAAAAAACTGCGGTAAATGCCGGCGCACCAAATCCCTGCAACGCCCAAGCTTCACAGACTTGTTTTGTTTTTTCCGGAAACGGTAATTTTTTCCATACCTCGAAATCGTAAGGAAGAGATACGGGTTTTAGTAATTGTTTTAATATTTAGGTTGGATTTAGGTTATCGGTTATCGGTTATTCGTTATTCGTTATTGGTTATCAGTTATTCGCTATCGGTTATCAGTTATCTTTTATGAGTTATAAATTAACGAATAACTGATAACCAACAACGAATAACCGATAACCATTAACCAATTATACACTCTGCAAAAATAGTAAATAAACGAATGGGTCGGTTTATTAAAATTTCAATTTGTATTTTTGCTGCAATTCGGAAAAATTTATTAAAACATTTAAATTCCGAAAATTCTTTAATTCTGTAAATTTAATTCAAAAAATTTAAAAATTCTGCTCAACTCACGTTTAAAAAAAAGTTTATTCACTACCGGTGCAGGTCTCATTAATCAGATTGGACTGATTGTTATTCAATTAGTAAGTGTGCCAATGATATTGCACTATCTCGGCAGCGAAAAATTCGGTTTACTCGGGGTGATGACCGCTTTTTTCTTTTTTTGGGGCAGTACGGATTTAGGTTTAAGTTTCGGTTTGCAAAACGTTATACCAGCATATGGAGACGCGCCAAATAAATTGAAACGCGCACACGCTACCGTTTTTTTTGCACTACTTGTACTCGGCATTTTTTTATTTTTGTCGGCAATTTCGTGGCTTTTACTTTTTCGAGGCGTTGTGTCTCTTCCTTTTCGCGGTGTTGTTTCCGATAGGGATTATATTTTGTCGTTGCTCGTACTGTTTTTTTGTTTTTGTTTCAATATGCCTTTATTGGTCGCGTCAAACGTACTTATCGGTTTGCAAAAAGGGTTTGTGCCAAAATTAACTCTAACATTTACAAGTTTACTGAGTATTTTGTGTTTGTATGTAGGTATTCGACTTAAAATGAGTATCGTTTTTATTGTTGCTGTCGGCAATTTGCCGGGTATTTTATCTTCAGTGTTGAATTATTTTTATTTTTATAGAGATAATGATACAAATCACTTAAATATATCGCGCCACTTGTTTGATGCCGGCGAATTAAAAAAACTTATTAAAATCGGTTTAGTATTTTGGATTTTGGGTTTATTGTCGCAATTGATGTTTGGCTGGGATAATATACCGGCAGCAAAATTTTTGGGTTTAGATGTGACTACCAAGTATTCGATTGCAGCTCGAGTTGTGCGTATGGTTTCTTTGTCTGCCACGCTTTTTTTTATGCCTTTAATGCCGGCATATAACGATGCTTTTTACAAAAAAGATAATGCGTGGTTGCATAAAACAACAATTAGAAATTTGATTTTAGTCATCTGTGCAAGTGTTTTATTATTACCGATTGTTTTTTTTACGATAAATATATTGGTATTTCATTGGCTCGGTGTGCAAAATTATTTCGATACGAATTGGTTAATGCTGATTTATATTCAAATCATTTTTTTGATTTTTAATGCCTATATCTCGTATATAATGATGACCACGCCTTTGGTGAAAAAAATATTATGGATTTTTCCGCCGGCAGTTTTATTATCTATAGCGGGTAAATGGTATGGCGTTCAATTTTTTGGTATTAACGGATTGGTATTTGGCGGCATAATTCCTTATGTTTTAATATTTTTTGTCGGCGCAGCTTTTTTTATTCGGAAAGAAATTTATTTAATTGACAGTTAAAATGGTGATAGTAAACTATAAAGCCGGTCGTTTTTCGAATCGGTTATTTCATTTTTCGCATTTTATAGTCAATAGTATTGCACACGACTATACCTTGATTTATCCGTATTTCGATGAGTATGCCGCCTATTTTGAAGCTACCGAAAAAAATATTTTTCCGAAAGGACGCATCACTCTAAATTTTTTCGGAAATAAATTAACGCGAATAGCTGTATCGTTTTCTTCTAAAATAATTTTCAAAATTTTTAAACTAGATAAGGTTTTATTTTTCCGGCGCTTTTACGGTTATCATCATACACGCGATGCTTTTTTCGATTTGAATGAACCGGCATTTATTCAACAAGCAAAAAAGGCGTTACTGATAGTGGAAGGTTGGCGATACCGCGACAAAATAAATTTCGATGAAATGCATAAAAGTTTACTTCGAGAAATATTTACACCAAAAAAGATATTTTTGGAAAAAATAAAAACTAATTTATCGCAGTGTAAAAAAAAAGACGAAACCATTCTAATCGGTGTGCATATACGCAGAACCGATTATAAAACTTTTGAAAACGGCGCGTGGTATTTTTCGGATACGATTTACGCAGAAAAAATGCAAGCGATTAAACATATTTTTGCAGCAAGAAATAAAAAATGCACTTTTTATTTATGTTCCGATGAACCGATTGTTGCGCAAAATTTCTCCGGTTTTGAAATTATTTTTGATATACAACCGCATTTTATTTCCGATTTATATACATTAGCAGCTTGCGATTATATAATCGGTCCGCCGAGTACTTATTCAATGTGGGCATCGTTTTACGGCAACGTACCTTTGCTCAAAATTTTTTCGAGTGATGAGGCTATCGAAATCGCAAAGTTTGGAATAGTCAATCCGGCACTAGAACCTTAAAGAGTTAGTTGTTAATGGTTAATAGTTAATTATAAAACAAAAAAACAAATTAACCATTAACCATTAACCATTAACCATTAAATAAATGCTTTACATAGTACCAACGCCCATCGGCAATTTAGAAGACATCACACTCCGCGCTTTGCGCATATTGAAAGAAGTGGATTTAATTGTTGCCGAAGATACGCGCACGACAAAAAGATTGCTCGACCATTACAATATCGTCAAGCCGTTAAAATCTTATCATACACACAACGAACACACGATTGTTCAATATTTGGTCGGACAATTGCAGCAAGGCATCACAATCGCCTTAGTAAGCGATGCCGGTACGCCGAGTATCAGTGATCCCGGATTTTTATTAGTGCGCGAAGCACAACGCGCCGATGTAAAAATTTGTGCCTTGCCGGGCGCAACCGCTTTTGTGCCGGCATTAGTCGCTTCGGGTTTGCCGAGTAATAATTTTTATTTCGAAGGATTTCTGCCGCATAAAAAAGGCAGACAAACACGCTTGAAATATCTTGCAGAGTTGGATTGCACTTTTATTTTATACGAAAGTCCGCACCGCATCGTAAAAAATTTAGAAGAATTGATAACCCATTGCGGAGAAACGCGCCAAGCCTGTATTTGCAGAGAACTAACGAAAATGTTTGAAGAAATTCGCCGCGCCCCGCTTTCCGAATTATTGGCGGCTTATAAAAACGATGAAGCAGTTTTGAAAGGCGAGTTTGTCATTGTCGTTGCGGGAAAAGAATAAATTATCAATTATTAATCTGTAACTATTTAGATTAAAAAACTTTTTTAGAAGTATGAAATCCGATAAAATACTTTTGCTCGGCAATCCGAAACTGTATGAAGTTTCGGAACCGATACAAGAAAAAGAATTGCCTTACATTAAAACAGTTGTACAAGAACTGCATGATATTCTGTTTGAATTTAAAGCTCGATACGGCGCGTTTCGCGGTATCGCCGCACCTCAAATCGGTGTGATGAAACGATTGATTTATATAAATATCACCGAACCTATGGTCATCATTAATCCGGTTTTAGAAAATTTAAGTGATGAAACTTTTGATATGTGGGACGATTGTATGTGCTTCCCGAATTTAATGGTTAAACTTAAACGACATAACAGCATCACTGTTCGTTTCAGAGACATGGATTGGCAAGAAAAAACTTTACACCTTACCAATGATTTATCCGAATTGTTGCAACATGAGTATGATCATCTCAATGGCATACTTTCTACACAGCGTGCGATTGATAATTGTTCTTTTAAATGGCGTGAAATAATTAGCAATTGACAGTTAATAACTAGCACAATAACTGTCAATAGTCAATTATCAACTATCAATTATTTAACTGACAACCGATTTCATGCTGCGTTCAATAACCGCTTCGTAATACTGTTCGTATTGCGGCAAAATATTGTGAATATCAAATTTTTTGGCTTGTTCAAGTGCATTTTGTTTGAATTGATTGAGGATTTCATCATCACTCAAAAGAAAAATCGTATTCCTCGCCATGTCTTCAACATCGCCGAGATTACTCATAAAACCGGTAACACCGTTAATATTCACTTCGGGTAATCCGCCGACATTCGTTGAAATTACCGGCACTTCACAAGCCATAGCTTCCAACGCTGCCAAACCGAAACTTTCATTTTCTGACGGAATGATAAACACATCGGCAATCGCCAATAATTCTTCAACCGCTTCTTGTTTTCCAAGAAACCGAATATCATCGCAAGTGCCTAACTTTCTGCAAAGAGCTTCCATATCTTGACGTTCCGGTCCGTCGCCAATCAATAAAAGTTTCGACGGAATTTTGTCGCGCACCCTTTTAAAAACTTGAATCACATCTTGCACCCGTTTTACTTTTCTGAAATTAGACGTATGCACCAATATTTTTTCGCCGGCAGGGGCGATGATGTGTTTAAAATGTTCTTTATTTAGTTTTTTGAACCTCGTAAAATCAATAAAATTGTGAATGACTTGAATATCGCGTGAAATATTAAAAAGCGAAAGCGTTTCGTCTTTTAAACTTTGCGATACTGCAGTAACACCATCCGATTTATTAATAGAAAACTCCACTACCGGCGCGAAAGTACGATTGTTTCCAACTAAAGTAATATCCGTACCATGCAAAGTAGTAATCACCGGTACGTAACGCCCTTCCGTTAATAATATTTTTTTTGCAATATACGCCACCATGGCGTGGGGAATCGCATAATGCACGTGCAGTAAATCTAAATTTTCGTAGCGCACCACGTCCACCATTTTACTTGCCAAAGCCGTATCATAAGGCGGATATTCAAACAACGGATAATCTGCAGTACTCACTTCGTGAAAAAAAACGTTTTCATGAAAATGAAACTGCGTCAGCCGCACCGGTTGTCGGTACGTAATGAAATGTATTTTATGTCCTTTTTTTGCGAGTCCGATGCCGAGTTCTGTCGCTACAACGCCACTCCCGCCAAAAGTCGGATAACAAACAATACCTATTTTCATTTTAGATTTTGGATTTTAGATTTTGGATTGACGGTTTCCAGTTTTATATTTCCAGTCTTGAATTTTAGACGGGATAAAATCCAAAATCTAAAATCCAAAATCAGAAATTACTTCCTCCAGTTCCCAATTAGCGCGTAAGCCTTGTATTTTTTTTCTGAAAATGCGTTCCGGTTGTCGGTGTTTGTCATAATCGCCGGTATCCCAACGTCCGTTTCGGTTCGCGTCTTCAATAATTTTTAAGGTATATTCATCGGGAACAAGCTGGTCGATACGATTGTTGTAAGTTTTTGAAGACTTAACAATAAATTCTTTTTCCACTGTACCGCTCCCTGTCACTAATTGAAAAACATATTGCTTCGTGGAATCCAAATTTGTTACCGACAAAATAATAGTCCCATAATCTTTTTCGGAAGGTATGCCGACTTTATAGATCATCGTATCGTTCGTTATACCGTATATATTGACGAGTGCTTGCGGAAAAAATTTTAAATTGTAAAGACCTTCCGGCAATGTCGCATCAAATAAAAGTCTGCGTGCGCTTGTGCTGTCGGTGTAAATGCGATAAGCTAATTTTTTTTTCGCCGCCGATGTGTCCGTAAAAACAATAAATGCGGTATCAATTTTGGCTATCGGAAAATTAAAATTAAGGACTATAGGTTTTGAAATATTTTTCGGCAAACCGCCGGTAGTTTGGCTCGCGACAAATTTATTTTTTTTAAGAAAATCAACGCGCCCTTTTGAGCGCACGCGCACCGTATCCGAAACGGTATCGTAACGCGCAATGATAGTGGCGTTAAAATCTTTTGCTACGTCGTACCACACCAAGAGCGAATCTTTTACAATTTCCGTCGTCGTTTTTCCGAAAGCATCGTCAATATTTAATTTTACATCTTTGGGTTCTTTCGTGAAAAGCATTTTCACGACACCATATTTGTCGGTTTCTTTCGTGATGAGGCGTTGTTTTTTTATTGGTTCAAAAAGCGTAATCGGAATTGTGCGCGCAACAGTATCGCGTTTCAAAAAACTACCGTCAACGACGATGTTTGAATCTAAAATACCAATATTTTCGGTTTCCGGATTGAATAAATAATTTTGGTCTTTATCCAAAAGAGCTACAACTTTGTAAGTACCGACGCGCATATTTTCAATCGTCGCCACGCCCTCCGCATTTGTTCTGCCGAAATAAAACGGTTTCAGTTTGCGCACCACCGTATCCGATAAATTATCATACAGCATGAATACCGCATTTTCAACCGGCAAACCGGTGAGAACATCGGTGACGCGACCGCGTAAACTCAACGAGTCAATGACGGCACCTGTCGAAAAAACAAAACGCAAATCTTTTGCCGGATTACTTTCTGCCAGATCGCGCACAGCGTTTCCGAAATTAATAGTGTAAGTCGCGTTAGTACGCAATACTTCTTCTTTGGCAAACTCAATCGTAATTTTTTTTCCGTCGAGTTTTACTTCCGGACGTTCATTCAATGGTGGCGACACGACGACTTGATTGAAAGGGTCTTCCAATTTTATCCATTCATCAAACGTGAGCGTGATGCGTTGCTTTAGAAAATTTGTTTGATAATTCGGCGTGGATTTTTCTTTTACCACACGCGGTGGAATAGAATCTCGTTTACCGCCGTTCGGCGGAATAATTTGCGCGCAGTTCTGAAAAAAAATCGCACTCGAAAAAAATAAAAAATAAAAAAAAATGCCACCGAGAAAAATAAATATTTTTCGCGTGGAAAAAAAATTTATTTTTTTCTCAAATTTTTTTTTTGATTTTTTTTTTTTGAAAATATTTTTTGAAAAACTATTCACGAATTATTTTTTGAAAAAATTTAGCTTTAACTAATAAGGACAAAGGTCGCAAAGAATTTGTCGGAAATTATAAATTTTTATATTTCGCGGAATCGGCATTAGATTTCCGGAATTAATCCAATTTGAATGATTTTCCAAATCGGTCAGGTAGATCTTTAATTAAAAAGTTTTCGGCGTTATTCATTGCTTCGTCAATCGAGCGTGCTTTTCTATCTTCCCACCACATTCCGCCCTCATCGAGCAAACGAATAAGGCTGTCGCTATTTTCATCTGTTCCAAGTTCTATATAGCCATGATTTTCAATCCACCAAGAAATGTGTGAATATCGTTCTGAAAAATTCATTGCATTTTATTTATTTGTTGAACAAACTCAACTGATACACCAAATATTTCTGCAATTTCTTCAATTGTTAACTTACCTTTCTTTAAAGCATTGTAAATCGCTTCTTTTTGTTTGTTCAAAGCTTTGACTTCCATTTCTGCCTTTAC
>JAYTNA010000731.1:0-12739 GCA_043748865.1 Saprospiraceae bacterium | reverse complement strand
TTGCGCACTCAAAAACTGAATGGTATCCTGCCCTATTAAATATTTGGTATTAAAATTAAAAGAAACGGAATCGCTGCCCCAATTATATTGCGCTTGAATTTTCATCACCGGATAAGTGCAACAGTTTGTACAGTTTTTTAAAGCCGTTACATCAAAATTCGAAGCAGCTAAATCTGTACAACCTTCTTCCGGTGCTTGACAGGAAAAGAAGAATAAAGATAATAGACAATAGGTGATAAACGCCGGACGACTGAAAACGTGCGATGGACTTAGTGACGATGGGAAAATACATCTACCTTCAGTAAGTCCATCGTCAGTAAGTCCGATTATCAGTAAATCCATTATCTAAATTATTTTTTTTTCTGTTCAATATCTTTTACAACTTGCCGAATCGTTTGTTTTACTTGCGCCGAAAATTCTTTTTCGAGTATCCAATGTGCATAATTTTTATCTTTGACCGCTAAAACTTCTGCGACAGGTTGACCAATATACTTTCCAAAATTAAAAACCATTATGCCGTTTTGATCATATTTCAGACGTTGGGTAGCATCAATAATATTATAGTCGTTCGTGAAATCTGAAAGTGCTTGAATATCTTTTTTTATGGGTGCTTCAATCATTTTCCCTTCTTCATCTTCCAAAGTTTTTCCTTCGTAATGCGTCAACTGTCCTTTAAAAATTTCGACCGTAGCGCGTGTATCTGCCATCGCGTCGTGCGCATCTACCAAATCTTTTTGACAATAAAATTTTAAGGCAGCTTTCAGTGTGCGCGGTTCCATTTTATAAAAAATACGTTGTACATCAATTATCCGGCGTCCGGCCATATCAAAAACCAAACCTATGCGATCAAATTCTTCAATCAACATCGGAATATCGAATCTAGCGGCATTGTAACCGGCTAAATCTGCATCACCGATAAAATCAAATAATTGTTCACCTACTTGCAAAAAAGTCGGTTTGTTAACTAAATCCTCTGAAGTAAAACCATGAATTAGGACAGACTCTTCAGAAATAGGAATTTCGGGATTGATGAGTAATTGTAATTCAATTGGTTCAGGTTTGTCTTTTTGATATTTAATAAGTGCGATTTGCACAATTCTATCGCGCAAGACATTTAATCCGGTGGTTTCAACATCAAAAAAAACTAAATCGCGTGTCAGTGGAACAGATAAATTCATTTAATTGGTTTTATAATTTTTTTTTGAAATTTTTTTTTGAAATTCAATCAATAAAAATTTTTTCCAAGAAAAATTTATTTTACTTTCGTTAATAAAAATTTAAAAACAAAAATCCAAACACAGATTTTCAGACAACCATGAAACGGATTTTTTATTCAGCTATTGTCAATTTACTTTTTTTGTCCGATGTTTTAACCGGTTCATTAGATATTTCAGATACCTGTTTTATCACACACCTGATTAATTCTGACAATAAATATTTTGAAATGAAGATAGAAACTTTTTATCCGAATTTTAAAAGCGCAAATTTAGAAACTTTTGTTCAAGATAAAGATGTACATTCAGTTAGCAGAAAAAGAAAAAATTCTCAAACTATACCGGTTGCATTAAATGCTACCTACGCCGATTGCGAAACTACTACCGGAAGCGACAAAGCTGTTTTTTTCCTGGCGACAATTGACAAAGCAATTAATGCCGGTGCTTCGAGCGTAACTGTATCTTATCACAACACTTTAAATGATGCTAATTTGGCGATAAACCTTTTGATTTCTCCATACTTGTCGGCTTCAAAAACAATTTATGCGCGTGTTACAGACACCGCCGATCTCGCTTATAATATTTCAACGGTTGAATTAATTGTTAAGCGTTTACCGATTGTCGCTATTACAGGTGACGATATAGTTTGCGGCGGAACACCTCTGAAACTTTCTGTAACCGGTACTTATTTCGGTGAGGCATCTTTTTTCTCCGCAGTTTGGTCATTCGTTAACGGTTCGGATTATAAAATTGCAAGTATTGATAGTCTTGGTCGCGTGTCCGGTAAAACCGGTGGTAGTGCAACTGTTAAATGTGGTCTTCAAGATACAAAAGGTTGTACGAATGTAGCTACTAAATTAATTACCGTAACGCCCACATTAAAAACTGTTACCGCAGCACGAGCAATTTGCAGTCGCGATAGTGCCGTCTTAAAATTGACGGGACTAACACCCAACAATATTTTTAGTTTGGTTTACAATATCAATAGCTTAACAAAGTTTGATACAGTTAGAAATATCATCTCTGATATCGCCGGAAATGCACAATTTAAGGCACCACTTTTCAGTATCAATAATCAACCTATACCTCCGGACAGACAGTATTTATTTATTGACAGAGTTACTGATGCACATGGTTGCACTGTGGTTTTCGATAAACAAGCCGGCATCATTGTTTATCCTTTACCGGTTCCGAATTTTTCAGGAGCTTCGATTGTTTGCAGTGGTTCTGATATTACAATGCAAAGTTCTTACAATCTACCCGCCGGAACAAGTTTTGATTCCGATTTTTGGTCAAGTTCAAACCCGAATGTTGCAACAGTTATTAATGGTATTGTCACAGGTATTTCCGCCGGCAATGTCGCTATTTCGTATCGTGTGCGCGATTCGCGTGGTTGCGACAGCACGATGAATAAAACAATTACCGTTTTAAAATCCCTAACACCGACAATAAATATTTCGGCAAGTGCGACAACTATTTGCAACGGTGTTCCCGTTAATTTTTCTGCAACAATAAGGGATGGGGGAACAATTCCTATTTATCTGTGGCAAAAAAATAATAATATTGTTGGAACAAACGCCTCTAATTACATTGACAGTTCAATTAGAAACAATGACACTATTTTATGTGCGTTACAAAGCAATGTCGGTTGTACCCTTTCAAAAAATGCAGTTTCAAATACAATTAAAATGAGCGTTAATGCGAATCCTATACCAACTATCGGAGGTTTAAAAAAATCTTATTTTAAAAACGAACCGGATATTTTACTTACGGCAGAACCAAGCGGCGGAAGATTTAAAGTTGATAGCGTCGTTACTGCTTCACTGAAACCGGCTGTTTTATTTGAAGGCAATCATATTATACGGTACGACTACAAAGATGTAAATGGTTGTGCGGGTTCTCAAATTTTTATGGTTGATATCCTTGAGGCTTTGAAATCGGGGTACGCTATTTATCCGAATCCGACTGATTATGAAATTAATTTGAAAGTTGGTGCAGACGCTTCCGAAAAAATTCAAGTGCAGGTAACAGACATGGCGGGTTATATTTTAAAAACTGAAAATATACTTTTAAAGGCAGGTGATAATTTAAAAAGCATTTACGTTGAAGAATTAATGCCCGGAATTTATTTTGTAATTTTGAAAAATGAGAACCAAAAAATAAAAACCGTTTTACGATTTTCAAAACAATAGAACTTATTTCTTTCTCATTCCTTAATTTTTTGCGCTTGATATTTTATAAATTATCTCAAACTCTTCCGGTGAAACAAGCTGAACAGATAAACGACTTATTTTCAATAAAATCATTTGTTGTAATTCGGGATGTGCTTTTATTTCCGTCAATGAAATTTCATTTTTAAAAATTTCCGTCAATTCCAATTCTACGGACAACCACGCAGGATTATCTGTCGTTGGATCTTGAAAATTTTCGCGTACTACGCGACATAACGCAATCGCCGCCGGTTTATGTACGCTTCTGTAAAAAATACAAATATCATTGAGTTGCATAGCGCGTAAATTATTACGTGCCGTGTAATTGCGCACACCGTCCCACGTCACAATGCATTGTTTTTGAAAATCTTCTATTGAATAAGATTCCGGTTCAGATTTTATAAGCCAGTAAGTCATTTAAAATTAAAATAGAAAATTGAAAGTTGAAAATTGGTGCTTGTCGGTTATGAATTTATAATTCATAACCGACAAGCACCAACTAAAAACTATTTCGACCACTCTAACACGCATTTAATTTCATTCGATGAATGATGTGCCAAAACTTCTTGAAATTCTGTGTAAGGATGACGGTCTGTAATGATTTTATTAATCACTTCCGGATAAACTTCTGCGGCTTGGACAATGTCAGCAACTGCCATCGTGTAATGTTCATAACTTGCATTGACGCTACCTACGACAATTTGATTTTTCAAAACTAATTGCTGCATCAAACCTGCCGCATCCATCGTTACAGGTCTATTACCCGCCGGAATACCGGTGAGTACGTACGCACCGTTGATACCCAAAGCATCAATTAAATCTATTTCGAGTTGTGCAACACCGGTGGCTTCAAAAATAAAATCAAATTCGCCGAATTTATCATCAATATCCGGCGTTTTTGTTTGACGACCATCAATATACGTGCCGCCAAGTGCTTTTAAAAGTGTTGGACGTGCCGTAGTTTCATCCTGAATATCCATGCCAAAAACGGTGGCGCCGCGCAAACGTAAAATTATCGCGCCCAACAAACCAATCGGACCTAGACCGACGACCAACGCTTTTTTGCCTTGTAACCAAGTTTTATAATTCACGCCCGGCATACGCGCTGCTTGAATACGCACCGCTTCATCAATTGCTTTTTCGCCCACCGACATCGGTTCGGTGAGTACGCCAAAATCTTTTATTGTTTTCGGCACTTTTATCAAAAATTCTTCGTCGTCAATAACAAATTCTTGTTGAAAACCATCTGCCATTTTAATACCGCGTTCGGTATAATTGCCGGTTAAGCACATATCGCTGCGACGCGCCAAACACGATGCACATTTTCCGCACGGACGACGCACCATAAAAACACCGTAGTCACCCACTTCTACACTTTTAACACCGGTGCCGATAGCAACAACTTGTCCGAACATTTCATGTCCGATAACAAGTTCTTTTTGTCCGGGGGGTGCATCTGCACGACCGCCCGCAGCTTCTTCGCGATCTGTGCCGCAAATGCCGACTTGCAGCATTTTTATTTTTACTTGTGTCGGTGTAGTAACTTGTGGTTCCGGACGGTCAATCAATTGTAAATCAGTTGTGCCGGGAACGAGTGCAAGAGCCTTCATAAATTTAATTAAGAATTAAAAATCAAGAATAAAGAGCTAAGAATAAAAAAAACTATGTAAGCTATGTCAACTATGTGCCTATCTGGTTTAAGAATTAATAAATGCCTTTAGGCATGACATTTTGGTAGTAGAAATAATTTTGACAAAGATAATATCATAGAACTAAAGACAATTATAAGTTATCTGAGAATGAGAGGCTATATTCTTTTAAAAACTCCACCGTTGGCTTTTTCTAAAGTAAAACCAAAAGTGGAACCTTTATTTTCCATGCTTCGCACGTGAACAGATTGATTATGTGCTTCAACGATATGTTTTACGATGGATAAACCCAAACCCGTTCCACCAACCTCTCGGCTTCTGTTAGTATCCACGCGATAAAAGCGATCGAATAAATGGCGCAAATGCGTATGCGAAATACCGATACCGTTATCGCTCACTTCAATTAAAATGATTTTGTCCATATCGTAGAAACTGACTTTGGTTTGTCCGGATTTTTTTCCGTACTTTATAGAGTTTTCAACCAAATTTACCAAAACGTGGTGGATATTATCTCTGTCCGCTCGCACCATTGAACCGATATTTGCACCTTCTTTGTACGATAATTTAATACTTTTTTCTTTGGCTTTAAGTTCTAATTCTTCAAAAACTTCTTCTACTAATTTGTGAATATCAAAAATTTGATAATCAAGAATCATTTTGCCGGATTCTAATTTTGAAATAGTATCTAAGTCATTGACAATCGTTTCTAAACGTTCAATATTTTTTGCCGCTTTTTGCAAATAATTCATATTGATTGTCGGATCGTTAATGCCGCCTTCAATCAAAGTATGTAAAAAGCCTTGAATATTGAAGATGGGTGTTTTAAGTTCGTGCGAAACATTGCCGATATAATTGCGGCGATAATCTGCCAATGCCGTTAACGTTGCGATTTCCGTATTTTTTTTATCTGCCCAATCTTCCACTTCTTCTTCTGCTTCGTCTAAATTATAATTAGAATTATTTTCGGGAACATCAGCTCCCGATCTCGATTCGGCAATTTTTTTATAAATCACTTTAATGCGACGATAAATAAAAGTTTCAATAAGGTAGGTTACTGTAAAAAAACTGACGACGAAGCACAATATAGGGATAATGATAAGTATGAGTGCATGCGTCATACCACCGCCTTTAAAAATAAAAAGAAGGATAAAAATAAAAATGAAAAGTGTGGTACTCAGCGCTGCTGCAAGTGCAATTTGACGCGGTGTAGGATTTTTAAACATAAAAACTTAAAAAAATAAGTCCAGCTGTTGGGATAAAAGTATTAAAAATCGAATTTATAGCCGATTCCCTTGAGTGTTTTAATATGGTCATTCGTTAATTTTTCTCGCAGTTTTCGGATGTGTACATCAATCGTTCTGTCGCCCACAATAACGTCGTTTCCCCAGATTTTATTATAAATTTCTTCGCGTGTAAATACTTTTCCGGGTTTTGAAGCCAAGAGCCATAGAAGTTCAAATTCTTTTTTAGGTAAATCTATGACTTCTTCACCGCGTTTTACTTGGAATCTTTGGCGATCTATTTCTAAATCTCCAACGCGAATGAACATTTGGTCGGCATCGGATTCTGTTTTATTTCTACGCAAAAGTGCTTTTATACGACTGATAAAAACTTGCGGTTTAACGGGTTTACTAATGAAATCATCTCCGCCGACATCCAATGCGTTTATTTGAGATAAATCTTCGTTGCGTGCAGTCAAAAAAGCAATGATAGTACCGCTCAATTCCGGTCTGGTTTTTAATTGCCGGCACACCTCGATGCCGTCAAGTTCAGGCATCATAATATCAAGCACAATCAATTGCGGGCGAATTTCAGATGCCATTTCCAATGCGCGTTTACCGTTATTTGCCGTATATACATCGAAACCTTCTTTTTTTAGATTGTAACTCAAAAAATCTAAAATATCATTTTCATCATCAACTATCAGAATTTTAACCATAGCAGTCCGGGAACTTAGGTTTTGTATTTTTAATTAAGCACAAAACTTCACAAAATTATACAATTAAAATGTCTTAAAGTTGAAAACAAGATTAAGTTATTGTTAAGTTGAAAAAAATTAGAGCATACCGTAATTAATATAGCTCGCGTGGCGAAATGGCGAAACGTTCTTTAAAAACACTTGTGAAATATATTTCGAATCAACTTGTTTCGAAAATTTTTAAAGTTGTTTCAAAAACCCCATTAAATAAATTCTTTTAACAGCAATAATTGTCAACTGTCATTGGTCAATTACTTCTCACACTTTTCGGATGAAAATGCTCCCAAGAATGTAAAAATTCTTGATAAGCACTCACTTTTGCGAGTTTTGTGCCTTTAAATTTACCTTCAGTGCATAGTCCGTCGTAATTCCAAACTGAATTTGAATTGCTGTCTTTAATGGTGTCGCCTTGTTTATAAAAATTTAAAACATCGGTTGAAATTGTTCGGTTGTAAGCATGAAAAGTCGCAGTATCGTTTTCCAATAAAATTACTATCGGCAAATTGGAAAGGGAATCCTGAATTATTTTTTTCGTTGTCAAATCATTCCAATCAAAAGTTTTAGATTGATTATTGTAATCAACGCCGATCACCCACGATTTGAATTGCCAAGATGCACTATCGCGACGTGTCAATTTTCCTTTTCCGATACCTTTGTCGTAAGTATCCATTTTTTCAAAAATTTCTTTAAACGTTGAATCCGGTTGTAAAATCAGCGAATTAGGATAATTACGCAGCCAAACATTTAATCTCATCTGTTCGGAAGCAATTTCGGATAACTTCGCTCCTTTTAAAGGTCCCGCAATTGCCTCGCCCGTTGCTTGTCGCCACCAACTTTTTGTCGTCGCATCTTCAAACATAGCGTTGAAATGATCCATACCTACCAATCGAAATGATTCTACTTTCCCGTTTACTAACGGACTAAAAGCTCTTCCGGTTCTGCAAACGGTACAATATGTAACAATGACGGGTGTTTTATCAATTGTATCCATTATTTGATGATGATAACCGATGAGTTGAATCGGATAGGCTTTTGCTACGCCATTAACGACAACGCCAATGACCAATTTATCTTCGCGGATAGTATTTTTACTACTGTCGGAAAAATATTTGTTGCCGGGTTTCAGAAACATTTTATCAGCCTCCATTCTGAACGTAAAAATATAAAACACTATAAAATATACGACTGTTATTGCGAGCAAATAAATTTTATGTCGCGTATTATTGCCTTTTAAAATAACAAAACAGGGAAAGACTAACAGTAAAAAACCAATCAACCTAAAGATATTTTTATTACTGCCGAGAAAATATGCTACATCAATTGAATTAAATGTTTGACTGCCGGGCATCGGCATTATCAGGTAAACGCGCAAGATTTCGAATAAAAACAATAAAGCGAAGCCGGTAAAAAGTAGTGTTTTTTTCATTCTGAAGTGTAGTAAAATAATTATCAACAATTGTATATTGCCGAATACAAATGTAAGAATAAAGTGAGTTTTGATGTGAATGCGGTTGAAGATTTTAAAATAAATATGCCAAAATCAAAACAAAAACTTAATTTCAAAAACTTAATCCTGTCTTTATATTATCCGGCTCATAAATATTACTTTTGAGCCGGTAATGATTGTTCAAAAAAAAAAGCCGTTCTTTTATGAGTCCCTATCAATATATCAGTCACAGAAATTTGAAATTTTTATTGTTCGAGATGCTTGAAGCAGATAAAAATATCTCAAAATTAAATTATTACCGCGATTACGACCGCTCGGCATTTGAAATGTCTTTAGATGCCGCGCAACAAATCAGTGACATTCATCTTTTTCCTTACTATATGGAAATGGATAGGAAAAAAGCTGTTTTTGATAACGGTAAAGTTACTACGCATCCACAACTGAAGGTGATTATTCAAAGTCTCGCCGAAGGTGGTTGGATTGCGGCTCACGCACCGCAAGAATACGGCGGTTTGCAAATGCCGTTGAGTTTAATGAACGCGGCTTTAGTCAGTTTTTATGCTGCCAATGTCAATACGTGCTATCCGTTTTTGACTTATGCTGCCGCAAACTTAATTTTGACTTTTGGTAGTGATGAATTGAAAGAAAAATATACACCGCAAATGTTTTCCGGCGCGTGGCAAGGTACGATGGCACTCACAGAACCGCAAGCCGGCAGTTCACTTACCGATATTACAACGAGTGCGGAATCGACAGATGAGGCAGGTACTTATAAAATTCGCGGACAAAAAATATTTATTTCCGGCGGCGAACATGATGCGGTGGACAACGTTGTGCATTTGCTTTTGGCAAAAATTAAAGGCGCACCGGCGGGAACTAAAGGTATTTCACTCTTTGTTGTGCCGAAACTACGTAGCAGTGAGCATTTAGCTGTGAGCAATGAGCCGCAACTGGAAAGCTCAAAGCTCAAAGCTCAAAACTCAAAGCTAATTTCCAATAACGTTACGTGCGCCGGTATTTACGGTAAAATGGGACAGAAAGGATACGTTGCCGCGCATTTAATGTACGGAGAACAAGGCGATTGTCTGGGTTATTTAGTTGGCGAACCGAATAAGGGCTTGTTTTATATGTTTCAAATGATGAACGAAGCGCGTATCGGAACGGGTTTAGTGGCAGCCGGTGCTGCTTCTGCCGGGTATTATGCGTCGTTAAAATATGCGAATGAACGTCCGCAGGGTCGGCATCCGAGTTCCAAAGATCCGTTGAGTCCGCAAGTTTTAATCATCGAACACGCCGATATTAAGCGTCAATTACTATTTCAAAAAGCCATTGCGGAAGGTTCGATTGCACTTTTGATGCAGTGCAGCTATTATTCGGATTTAGCTTTTGCCGGTGAAGGAGAAGAAAAACAAAATGCGCATTTACTGCTCGAATTACTCACGCCAATTGCAAAATCTTATCCGTCGGAAATGGGTATTCACGCAGTTTCTGCCGGTATACAAATTTTGGGTGGTGCGGGTTATTGCGACGATTTCCCTTTGGAACAAATTTATCGCGATATTCGCGTTAATGCGATTTATGAAGGCACAACTGCTATTCACGGTTTAGATATTTTGGGTAGAAAAGTGTCTATGCAAAATGGCAAAGCATTTGAATTGCTTTTGGCGGAAATAGAACATACGCTTCAAAAAGCGTATCACCAAGAAAAATTAAATCCTTACGCGCACCAACTCAACGATGCCGTTAAAGAATTGACGAAAACGACGCAAATACTTTTATTGGCAGCAAAACAACAAGGCATTGAAGCATTTTTATCTGATGCGTCACTTTATTTAGAATATTTTGGGATTGTAGTGATTGCTTGGATGTGGTTGAAACAAGGCGTTGTTGCCGATAAAACAATTGAACACGCTGAAAATAGCGACGAAAAACTTTTTTATGAAAGTAAAATCGTTACCTTGCGTTACTTTTTTGATTATGAATTGCCGAAAATTGCCGCGCTAAAAAAACAAGTTTTAAATTTTGACAAGGTGACGATGGATGTAGATAAATCTATTTTGGTTTAAATTTTTATAACTTCTAACTTATGATGTTTGAGATTGGTATTTTGATAGCAGTCATCTTATTGGCATATGCCAACGGTGCAAATGATAATTTTAAAGGAACGGCAACGCTTTGGGGCAGCGGTACACTCACTTACGAAAAAGCTTTGCGTTTAGCAACTCTGGCAACTGTAGCAGGTGCATTGGTGTCCGTATTTTTTGCAACTGCATTAATAAAAAATTTTTCAGGTAAAGGTTTAATACCTGATACTTTAGCGCAATCGCCAATTTTTTTATTATCGGTCGCATTGGGTGCGGGTTTAACGGTTTTGTTGGCAACGCGCTTCGGTTTCCCGATTTCAACGACGCATGGTTTGGTGGGTGCTTTAGTGGGTGCCGGTTTTGCAGGCGCGGCAAATTCAGTTAATATTTCTCAATTGGGTAAAACTTTTTTCTTACCCCTCGTATTAAGCCCTGTATTGGCAATGATTGCGAGTGTAGTTGTTTATTTGATTTTTAAACGTGTCAGAGAACTTTTAAAAATAAAACAAGAAGGTTGCATCTGTGTTGTTCAAGAACCGTCCGTAACAACGTCCTCTTATGTACCGCTTGCGATGTCCGCTACACCAAAAATTGTAGCTTCAACTGAAGGTTGTGATGAAATGTATGTAGGTAAAATTGTGGGCATCAATGCACAATCACTTTTAAACGGATTGCATTACTTGAGTGCCGGTACAGTTTGTTTCGCTCGTGCTTTGAATGATGCACCGAAAATGGCGGGCTTGCTTATTGCGGTTTCATTTTTTACTCCTTCTGTGAACATCTCGATTTTAGCAATAGCGATGGCGGTTGGTGGTGTGTTACAAGCGCGTAAAGTCGCAGAAACCATGAGTCGCAACATTACACCGATGAATCACGGACAAGGTTTTTCAGCTAATTTGGTTACGGGCATATTGGTTATATTAGCGAGTACAAGAGGTTTGCCTGTTTCAACTACACATGTTTCAGTAGGTTCGCTCATTGGAATCGGTTTAGTAAACGGCAAAGCAGATTTTTCTCAAATCGGAAAAATTCTTTTGTCGTGGCTTCTGACTTTACCCATAGCTGCAATATTAAGCGGAGTGTTTTATTTTATCTTTCACAGTGTTCAATAAAAATTAAAATTGGAAATTAAATGAAAAAAAATTTTCTTCTCGTTCTTTTTGTGTTAATCATATCGGTTGCATATGCACAAACTTTAACACCGCCTTGCACAAAAGGAACTGTAATGGAAAGTCTAAAACTTTCGAGTAATTTTTTGGGCAGAGAAAATAAATTTTCTATTTATTTGCCGTCGGATTATGCGACATCACAAAGACGTTATCCGGTAGTTTATTTGCTGCACGGCTATTCCGGCAACGAGACCGATTGGGTGCAATCCGGTGAAGCGAATCGCACAGCAGATAAACTTATTGCTTCCGGAGAAATTCCGGATATGATTATCGTTATGCCTGACGGACAAAATTCTTGGTACGTCAATCAAGAAGCTGGCAATGAAAAATACGCCGACTTTTTTATCAAAGAATTTATTCCCTTTATCGATAAAACGTACCGCACAAAAGCTGAAAAAAATTATCGCGCTATAAGCGGTTTGTCTATGGGCGGATATGGTTCGGCGTTATTTGCGCTAAAAAATTTAGATTTATTTAACTCGTGTGCCGGATTAAGCAGTGCGATAAGAACGGATGAAGAAATAGTTGAAACACCGGACGATTATTTTTCTTCGCGCTTTGAAAAAATTTATGGCAAAAATTTAAAAGGGCAAGATAAAGTAGGGGAGAAGTGGCAAAAAAATTCCGTACTCAAATTGATGAACGACATGCCACTCGATTCTCTGAAAAAAGTACGCTGGTATTTCGATTGCGGCGACGACGATTTTTTATTCAGAGGCAATGACGCACTGCATACGCTTATGCGCAAAAGAAACATTCCCGTCGAGTTTCGTATGCGTGACGGCGCGCATACTTGGGAATATTGGCGCACCGGATTGGTAGATGTGTTGAAATTTATTGGAGCCGGGTTTAAACATTAATTAGCTATCAGCTATCAGCTATCAGTCTCCATTTTTTTAGCTGAAGGCTGAAAGCTGATAGCTGATAGCTGAAGGCTTTTAACTCACCAATAAACTGAAAGCTGATAGCTGATAGCTGACCGTTTTTT
>JAYTNA010000730.1:0-14157 GCA_043748865.1 Saprospiraceae bacterium | reverse complement strand
GTTGATGGTTGAAAATCATCAACCATCAATCATCAACCATTTTAAAAGCAAGCCTGATAAAGCAACAATCGGCTCTATCAGGCTTGTATAAAATAAACTTGTCTTAGTATTAATTGATAATTATCAATTAATTTATTCTGCCGGTGCAGCCGGTGTCTCTTCAACAACAACAGGTTCTGCAACTACTTCCGGTTTTTTAATTGGTTTCGGCGTACCGAAAACTTTTTTATGATAATCGGCTTTTGCATCTAATGTTTTTGCGACGCGATCCGATACTGCTTTTTCTTTCACGGTTACATGCGCCGTATATTTTTCAGTTGCTTGTTCTGCCGTCAACGCACCTTTTTTAACACCGCGTTCCAAATGTTTTCTGTACAATATACCTTTGTGACGCAAAATAGCATTAACCGTTTCTGTCGGTTGTGCGCCTTTATTCAACCAATCAAAGGCTTTATCTTTATTGATGTCTATGGTTGCAGGCACTGTCATCGGATTGTATGTACCAATTTTTTCGATAAAACGACCGTCACGCGGTGCGCGACTATCTGCGATAACGATGTGATAAAACGGTGCTTTTGTGCGTCCGTGTCTCTGTAAACGAATTTTAACTGACATTTTGAAATACTTATGGATTTTGAATTAATCAACTCTCACACTCGGAAAAGCCGACAAAGAGTTATTTCCTTATGCTTTTTCTTAAAGCGGCGCAAATGTACAATTAAAAATTAAAAATTAAAAATTAAAAATAAGACATTTCGATTTTTTCGGTTTGGAAAGTTGGAATATCTCATTTTTAATCTTTAATTGACAATTGACAATTGACAATTGACAATGTAGATAATAATTGGTCGTTGCCAACTGTCAAATGAAAGATTTATTCCACAAATTTATACCCGATACCGCGAATAGACAAAAAATGTTTCGGACTGTGCGGTTCCGGTTCAAAATATTTTCTGAAACTGAGGATGAAATTATCAATCGTGCGCGTGGAAGGAAAAATATCATAACCCCACACAAATTGTAAAATCTGATTTCTACTGACGACTTCGTTTTTGCGTTCGACGAGTAATTTCAAAAGCATGGCTTCTTTTTTCGTCAAAGTAATGTCGCCGGTTTTGCAAGAAGCTTCAAATGTGGCAAAATTAATATGATTACCGTCAAAAGAATAAATATCGGATGCTTCCGCTACTTGTTTGTTGCTGCGACGCAATAAATTCTGAATACGCAGCATCAATTCTTCCAAAGAAAATGGTTTCGTCAAATAATCATCGCCGCCTTTTTTTAAACCTGTAATGCGATCGAGTGCCGTATCTTTTGCCGTTAAAAAAATAATCGGCGTGGTTGTGTCGGATAAACGAATTTGTTCACACGCATCAAAGCCGTTCATTTCCGGCAACATGACATCCAATATAATTAAATCAAAATGTTGTTCATGGGATTTTTTAACGGCATCTTTACCGTTCTCACATTCCACAACTTCAAAATTATCCATTTCGAGATTGAGTTTAATCACTTCTCGGATATTTTCCTCATCTTCCACCAATAAAATTCTCATCTGAATTAAGTTTAGCTTTCAGCCGTCAGCTTTCAACTTTCAGCTTTTTAATTTATAATTTTTATCGTTCAACGGTTTCTCCGTGCCGGAAATTAAAAATAGTCGGCTAATTTCCTGCGGGCAAAACGACTCTGAATCTTTCAGCGTTTTAATTTATTTTGTCATCCTTCAACGGTCTCTTTATGCCTGAAATTAAAGATAGCCGGCTGGTTTCCTGCGGGCAAAACGACTCTAAAAATAGTGCCGGTCGGTGTATTATCTAATATTCGGATACTACCTTTATGCACTTTTACTATTTGAGAAACGATATACAACCCCAAGCCTGTTCCTTTTGTTTTACGCGTCATTTCGTTGCCGACGCGATAAAACTTTTTAAAAATCTTTTTTCTTTCCGGCAAAGGCACACCTAATCCATTATCGCACACATCAATCGTGAATTTATCGTCGGTATATTGTACTTTTATATAAACGCAAGCATTCTCACCGGCATATTTCGCGCCGTTTTCAATTAAATTCGATATCACCGAGACTATACCTTGTCGGTCGGCATACATCAAAGGAATTTCTTCGGCATGAACTTCGAACAGGATTTTCGGAAATTTAATCTGATACTTCTCAACTAAATCTGTAATTAAATGTATCAAATTAAATGCTTCCGGATTTATTTCATAAGCCGAGTCTAATTTAGTAGAAAGCAAAATATTATTCACCAACTCGTTTAACCTATCCGCTTCTTTGAGCGCATTAGAAGTTAAATGTTGTTTTTTTTCTTCATCAATATTCCTTTTTCTGATAGTTTGAAGCACTAAAGAAATAGAAGCTAACGGCGATTTCAATTCATGCGTAACCGACAATAAGAAGTTTTGACGTTGTTGCGTCAACTCCATTTCTTTATTATAACTTCTGTTAATAACCCAAACACCGATCAGTAAACCTAAAAACAAAAAACTACCTTCTCCCCAAATCATTTTCTGTTGTCTGTTGTGTCTTTGCATCAAAACGGCATAGTTCGACGTTAATTGCATTGTTTTATCATCAACATATTTATTTTCTGCTTTCATGGTAAGGCGCAAATTTTCTATGTGCAATTGCCACGTCTCTTCATTTTTGCGCAGGAGCAAAACAGACCACCATGCAAAGCCGATAATAATATAAACGGTTGCGAGCGTTGTAATAAAATGCAGTCTGCTTTTATGTTCTTTATCCATATTTCACTTCAAATATCGTATGAAAACACACTATAAACAAATTGGAGTTGCGTTTAATCAGTTTACTTTCTTTTTATGACAAAACTATGTCAATGATTTTTAGGGTTAAGAAAAAATTAAGGGCTTTTTTCTAAATATTTTTGGAAGGGCAAAAAAAACGCGGGTAACTTGAACACCCTATGCGCTTCTGAAAGCAGTTCCGGTGTCGGTTATCCGCGTTTATTATATTTATACTAACGTACCGATGCAAAAGTAGAAGAGTAGTGTTAATTGATTATGAACTGTATCTTATTTTAAAATTAAATTAAAAAAACTTTGGAAATGCGTGTAAATAATGTTTTTTTTGCACCGCAAATTTTTTTTGCTGTTTAAAAGAACATGGACACATATTTCTTCATCCTAAATAAACGGATCGGACCTTTACTATTAACTGTTCTCTGGAAATACTTTTTTATATTTCAATCTATTTTCTAAATACAAAAAATAAAAGCGAAAAAAGTATTTTATTTGCAATAAAAAATCTGAAACTTGTAGTAAATTGTGTGCTTGATTTTCTTTTGCCAAATGACCTAATATTTAAACAATCTTTAAACCCACTTTAACAATTTTTAGGTAATGAGAAAAGTTGACATTGTATCTGCTATTGCAGAAAAAACAGGACTTGCAAAAGTAGATGTTTTAGTTGCTTTAGAAACATTTTTCACGGAGGTAAGAGATGTCATGGGCGAGGGTGAAAATATTTACATTCGCGGCTTTGGGTCGTTTATCGTAAAAAAGCGGGCGGCAAAAGTTGGTCGCAACATTAAGTACAGCAAAACTGTTCAAATCCCTGAGCATTATATTCCGGCGTTTAAACCCGCAAAAGTTTTTGTAGAACATATAAAAGCGAATGTAAAATCTATTAAAGACATTAGAGATGCCGGTGACGATGATGAATAAACCGATAAACCAATAAACCACTGTAAATGAATCGTTCAATAATTGCAACAATTATCGGGTTTGCGGCACTTTTTTTTATTTTGTATTTCGGCTGCGATGTGCGCACACATGAACAGAAAAAATCCATAGCATCAAGAGATGTTTCACCGGAAACATTTGATTTCGATAAATTGCGTGAAAACGCTTTCAATAAATTAAACGATTCTTTTCGTTTGCGTATCCAAAATCTATCTGCCGGAAATGCGCTTACACCTTCAGCACTCAAAGGATTATCTTCAACATGGCACAATGCCGGCAGCGACGAAATAGCGGCGCATTATGCCGAAGAAGTTGCCGGTTCAGAGAAAACAGATGAAGCGTGGTCTATCGCCGGCGGTAATTTTTATCTTGCCGCACAAAAAAACAGTGCGGATAAAGCCTTACACACTTATTGCTTGCAACACGCTGCCGATGCTTTTCAAAATGCGGCTTCCATTAATCCGACGCGGTGGGAACATCGTCTTAATATGGCTTTATGTTACACCGAAAATCCGCCGCAAGACAATCCGATGCGCGGTATACTTTTGCTCCGCGATTTAGATAAAGAACACCCCGAAAATGTTTCCATTAATTGTAATTTAGCCCGATTAGCAATTAAAACCGGACAATTTGATAGAGCAATTGAGCGTTTGGAAAAAATACTGCCGAAAAATCCAACGGAGAAAAAAATTATTTGCCTCTTAGCAGATGCTTATACCGGAAAAAATGATCCGAAAGCCGCTACGTTTGCGAAGAAATGTCAAGAATGAGCATTTTTTTCGTAAATAAATCAACTATTCTTTTAATTCCTTAAATTTTGTAAATTCTGATTCAGAAATGCATAACTGATAACGAATAATGGATAACTGATAACGAAAATAAAAAATGACAGAAATAATTTTAAAACCGGATATACGCTCGCTTTCATTGCAAGAACTTACCGAAACGATTTTGACTTTGGGTGAAAAAAAATTTCGCGCGACTCAAATTTATGAATGGTTATGGAAACAATCGGTCGTGAATTTTGAGGAGATGCGCAATCTTTCAAAAGAATTGCGTGCGCAGTTAAGCGAACTTTTCGTTATCAATACCATTACCGAAGATAAAATTCAGAAAAGTTTTGACGGTACGCTTAAAGCACGTTATCGTCTACATGACGGACATTTTATTGAAACCGTTTTGATTCCGGTGCCTTTAGATAATCGCTATACTGTGTGCGTTTCAACGCAAGTCGGATGCAGTTTGACGTGTAAATTTTGCGCGACGGGACAAATGGGACGCATTAGAAATTTAGAACCGTTTGAAATTTACGATCAATTTGTGCTGATGAATCGCTATTCAATCGCGACTTACAATCATCCGATAACCAATATCGTTTACATGGGTATGGGTGAACCGCTGTTGACTTACAAAAATACTTTGGAAAGCGTGACGCGCATCAGCGAAGGCTTAACTTTTTCGCCGAAACGTATTACGGTATCAACGGCGGGTATTGCTAAAATGATAAAAAAATTGGGTGATGATGACGTGCGTTTTAATCTCGCGTTATCACTGCACGCTGCCGACGATTTGAAACGTAATGAAATCATGCCCATCAACGAGCATAATAATTTGAATGTTTTGATGGAAGCGTTGGAACATTTTTACAACAAAACGCGGGCGCGCATCACTTACGAATACATTGCCTTCAGAGATTTTAATGACGACTTGAATGATGCAGCAAGATTGGTGCGTTTGTGCAAAAAATTTCCGGTGCGCGTGAATATCATTGAATACAACCCCGTTTTAGGTTTAGATTTTGTAAAAAGTGATGATACTAAAATTGATCGTTTCGCAAGTTATTTGAATGATAAAGGCGTTTTTGTCACCGTCAGAAAATCGCGCGGGAAAGATATTGATGCCGCTTGCGGACAATTGGCGAATAAATAATTTTTAGTTTTTAGCTTTGAGCCATGAGCTTTTGGCTGTGAGCTATCAGTCCGCTACAGTTCAAAGTTCATAGCTCAAAGCTCATAGCTCACATCTAAAAAATGCAAGATTTTTCTTGGTTATCACGCACCGCATTATTGGTCGGTGATGAACGTTTAAAAACGCTGAGTACTAAACACGTTTTAATAGTGGGTTTGGGTGGAGTCGGTTCGTTTGCGGCAGAATTTATTGCGCGTGCCGGTATCGGTACTTTGACAATTGTTGACGGCGATGTCGTTGACCCCACAAACCGCAACCGACAATTGCCCGCACTGTCGAGTACGCACGGTGTATCGAAAGCGGATTGGATGGCGGAACGTTTACGCGATATAAATCCGGAAATTATTTTACACGTCAGAAAAGATTTTTTAACACCCGATAAAGCAGAAGAAATTTGTCAAGCCGCACACTTTAATTATGTTGTGGATTGTATCGACAGTGTGTCACCGAAATTATATCTCATCGCATCAGCGAAAGCGGCGGGATTAAATATTGTCAGTTCAATGGGTGCCGGCGGAAAAATTGATCCGATGCGCATAAAAATATCTGATTTGTCGGATACTTACAACGATCATTTCGCACTGCAAATTCGTAAACGTTTGAAAAGCAAAGGTATTCGCACTAATTTAATTTGTGTTTTCAGCGATGAACCGTCACCAAAATCTGCTTTAATGATGACAGACGGTTCAAATTTTAAAAAATCGGCGTACGGGACTATTTCTTATATGCCGGCAGCTTTCGGCGGTGTTTGCGCATCGGTTGTGATACGGCATTTATTGGGAGAAACAATTGTTCTTTATAAAAATAAAGAATTGACTGAGATGAAAAAGAAAAGAGTTTTACATAAGTTGAAAGAGAAATAAGGTATTTGTATTAACTCCACGTACCGTGCCTTCACGACGCAAACATTTTTCAAAACAAAAATTAAAACCAACGCTTCGAATTTTATTTTTTATTTTCGTTTCAATTTTTTTTGTCGAAAATTTTTTCTGAAAATTTTTTTTGGAAAAAAATTTTTTTATTTTTAAAAAAAATTGTGAAAATATTTTTTCAAAAATATTTTTAGAAATGATTTTTGATTCATGCCTCATACAAATTCAAAAAATAAAAATAAAAAACTAAAATAGATAAACATGTTTTCACGACTGCCAAATTTTTTGCGTTAAAATTGCGTTTTTTGCTTTGACCATCAAAAACTACCATTCAGCCATTAAAAACTACCATTCGCCCTTTTTATTTGCAAAATAAAAACAATACATTTAAGTTTGCAGCATACCAATTCCAAAACTATCAAATGCAAACACTATTGACGGCAGATATTTATGCCGCACAAATTTTATTTTAGCATAACCAACTTATAAATTATTCGTAAAGATTTTTACACTTACACTTTACTGACATGATAAGAAAAAAAATCAAACAAAAATCCAAAGCGACGGTGTGTCTCGCCGTCTCGCCGTCTCGCCGTCTCGCCGTCTCGCCGTCTCGCCGTCGAAGATAATATTTTATTTAAAAAATCTATTGATTTTATTTCAAAGAAGAAAGAAAAATTTATTTTCTATCCTTTGAAACTTTTAAATCATAGATACGAAGCCTGCAACTTTTTACGGGTAAAATTTCTATTTCAAACTATAACAAACCTTCTTAATCAACTTTTAAAAATTTAAACAAATGGCTTTTAACGAACAAAAAAATCCGCCGGAAGGTAAATACCTCCCTAAACATGTATTTGCGGCTGAACTCGGTATGAGTGTCAGTACTATTCAAAGACGTGAAAAAGAAATTGATATGAAATTGCCGCACAGGTTGATTTCTCCGGAAATTCAAGATTTATTTAAAGCAATGCTAAGTGAATATGAACTAAAAAAACTTCAACGCAATGACCCTCAAATTAATAATTTTGATGAATAAAATTTTTTAGAAAAATGAAATTTGTAGGGTTTTGAAAACTTTCCGGATAAAAAATTTGTGCTTTAAGATGTTTTTTTTGCTTGATTTTTTTGCCAGCGTGATTTGACGTAATTTGACGTAATTTGACGCAAACCAATAATTTTAAAGAACTTAATTTTGCAACATGATTTTTTGGCCAAGAATCCTATTATTAAATCTATTTCTTTAAAATTTTAAATTTTTAAATCATGAAAAAAGTATTATTATTGGGAATGTTTCTAATTTCCATGTTAGGTTCAAAAGTGTTTGCAGGTAACACCGATGCAAATATTAGAAATGAAAGTATTTCAAATATTGTAACAGGTACTAAATTAGTAGTTAGACATTCACCTGAAGCTATGGAATTTGCGGCACAAGAACTGGCGATTTTCGAAGCAGCTTATGGATGTTTAACATCAACTCAATACAATGCCTTGTTTGATATGTGGGCCACCGTGTACGACTCATTCTAATTACTTTAAAACAATAACAATTAAAACCTTGATTTTTAATAGACTTGTTCAGTTAGGATTTTAATCTTAAAAACAAATATAGAGTCAAGCGTTAAATAATAATATTTTTTCGTGTTTTAAAGCATAAAATTATAACTTTATAACGCTCGAATCTAAATTTATTTTAACTTTAAGAAATTTAAGTTTACAATTTAGTTTTTATTTTTGTAATATTCTAACTCGATCAAGTCTATTATTTTCATATATTCTTTAACAATCCAAAAGGGTTTAAAATCAATACCATGAAGTTCTTATTTGTAAGTTTATTTTCATTTTATCTCGTTTCCGGTTTTAATCAAAATAAAGTTTTTGTAATTACTTACAAAATCGATATTTACGGTGCTAAAGATTCTTCTAAAGAGAACGATGATCCTAAAAAAGCATTTATTCTGAAAAAGACCTCGATTGCATTGAAAGAAGCAGAATTTGAACTATATTTTAATAATAATTCCAGCTTATATATTGCCAAAGATAAAATTATACCTGAAAAAGAAGAAATATGGTATAAGATGGGGGCAATATTAGGCGGAATAAGTGTGGGGGAAAAACAATATAAAAATATTGATAAAAAGATAAAAATTAAACAGACTGAATTGGGTGGGCAGATTTTTAGAATCGAATATCCTTTTGAACAGTTTAAATGGCAAATTACAACAGAAACTAAAATAATTAACGGTTATAAATGTTATAAAGCCTTTACACATTTTGAAGAATATGATTACAGGAGAAAGAAAAATTTGACTTTTGATCCAAGCGTTTGGTTTACTAATGATTTGCCTTTCCCATACGGTCCAAATGGTTATGACGGATTGCCAGGTTTAGTTTTAGAGGCTTCTATGAACGGCAAAATGTATTTATATGCTTCAGAAATAAAGAAAGATGTTAAGGGCATTGAAAAAATTCTCGAAGAGCCTAATAAGGGCAAAATCTTGACTTCTGATGCCTATAATAAATTACTTTCTTCAGACGCATTAAGACAATAAAAAATGAAATTTATTTATTCAATAGCATTTATGCTATCAATCCTATATTCTGCTTCCGGGCAAGAAGTTATTTTGCAAGGCAAGATAATAGATACACTCGGAAAACCGGTTGAGTTTGCGAATATAATGGCGATTCCGCAGATTAAAGAAAAAGACATTGCCTTTTTTATAAGCGATGAACACGGCAGTTTTAAACTAAGTCTTAAAAAAAACGTCCTTTATAATATCGAAGTTAGTTTTGTAGGTTATAAAAAAATAGTTTATCCAATTAATCTCGATAAAAATTCCGGAAAAGATTTTGTGCTTGAAATAGGTAACGAATCTTTAAATACAGTGACTATTACGGAACAACAAATTCCGGTTACAGTGAAGGACGATACGATAAATTATCATGTCCAATCTTTTGTATCGGGTGATGAGCGTAAATTGCGAGAAGTACTTGCTAAACTGCCGGGCGTGGAGGTAGATAAAGATGGAAATGTTACTTCTAACGGAAAAAAAATTACAAAATTAATGATCGAAGGTAAAACTTTTTTTACAGGAGATACAAAACTCGGCGTAAATAATATTCCTGCCGATGCAGTTGCTGACGTACAAGTGATTAATAATTACAGCGAATTATCTTTTATGAAAGATATTAACGGTACTGAGCAAACAGCATTGAATATAAAACTGAAAAAAAATAAAAAAGAGTTTATTTTTGGGGATATTGATGCCGGTGCCGGCGTTACAAGTCGTTATATTATTCATCCGGCAATTTTTTATTACAGCCCGAAGGTAAGTATTAATATTATAGGTGACGTAAACAACACTGGTATAAGATCTTTTACTTTTAATGATTATATTAATTTTGAAGGAGGTTTTACGAGATTATTTGATAATCCCAATGCAAATATTAATCTTGCCGGAGGTGATTTTGCCAAATCTTTGCTTAATAATGATTATATTTACAGAAAAGATTTGTTCGGCGGTTTGAATATAGTGTATGAACTGACACCAAAGTTAAAAATGAATTTGTATAGCATCAATAATGCCAGTTCAACAGAAAACGAATCTATCAACACCAATAATTATTTGATAGATAATTTTTCAATTAAAAATGAATTACGGACAACAATATCAAATTCGGACAATTTCTTTTCTTTGGATAAAACGGAGTTTAATTACAATCCGAGTTCAGAAGAAAATTATAATTTTGGAACAGTGTTGAAATCTTCGACAGGTAATTCAAATGATCAAATAACGTCTGTATTGTCAACGATAAACAGTATCAATACGCTGCAATCACCCACCTCTTTTGATTTATCACAACATATAGGGTTTAATAAAAAATTCTCGAAAAGGCATACGACTACAATTAATATAGATGCCGGCTTTAGTCAGAGTACAAGTAATAGTAATTGGTTGTTTTCGTCACCTGTATTTACAGATATTTTGCCAATAAAAGGAGATAGCTCATTTAATATCCTACAAAATATTATGTTGAAAAACTGTAAATTTTCTGCCGGTATAAAACACCTTTGGGTAATCAATAATTTTAATCACATCTACCCAATAATCGGTTATAACTTTTCGCAACAATCTTACAATACAACCGATTCGCAATTATACAATGAACAAGCCTTCAGTTTTAAAAATGCCGGATTTGATAACGCAACTTTATTTAAGTTCAATGACCCGTTTGCAGGTTTTCAGTACAGAATAAAAGTGAAAAAGTTTACTTTTAAAACGGGCATTGTTTACCATTATTATTTCAGAAACATTCAACAATTTGATTCTATTTCGACCACTTCAGTTAAACCACAAGTATTGCCCGAGTTTTCGACAAAATGGGAAAAAAGCAGTGTCGAAAGCATTACTTTTAACTACAATCTCGTTTCTCGTTTCAGCGATATTTCTTTCTATGCCAATCATTTAAGATTTCAGGGCTTTAACAGTTTGTATCGCGGCAGTACAGACCTTGATAATGAGTTAACACATCAACTTTCATTTTCTTATTCTAAATACAACACCTTTAAAGCGTTGTCTTATAATTTCAATATTAATTATAATCAAAAAATTCGTTCGGTTCAAAGTTCAACTGTACTTGAAGGCATCAATCAAATTAATAATTCAATTTACTCTGCATTACCAGATAATTCAACCCGCATTAATGGCTCCATTTCAAAAAACATCAACAGCATTAAGTTTACTGCCGGCATTAATACCAATATGTCTGATTATTACAGGTATCTGAACAATACGAATACACCTTATCAATCTAAAACTTATGGCTATAATTTAAAAATGATTACATCTTTTAAAAACCGTCCAAATATAGAAATAGGTGTAAATCAATCTTTTACCAACTCTATTTCTGGCGGTTCTGAAAATCAATATACGCGTGTAAATCCTTTTTTTATTTTTTCGGCAAGATTTTTAAATAATTTTAATTTTAAATTAGATTACAATTATAATTCACTTACGAATAAATCTACGAATACACAAAATACTTTTCAGTTAGCTCATGCTTCCTTACGATACAATCAAGAAAAAAAACCTTTAGGTTGTGAGTTTGAAGTTCAAAATATTTTTGATGCACGATTTAAAAGCGAGAATACGTTTAATCAATTTATAATAAGTAATACACAAATATTTATTCAACCAAGAACTTTGGTTTTCAAATTGATTTATAAGATTTAATTTTATCTTGTCATGTAAATTCAAAAAACACTCAAAAAATATTCTTCATTTTTGCATCTTAATATTTCTCTACTTAAATGAAAAAGAAAACGAGCAGGATAAAAAATTAATTTCATCATCAAAATCAACACCCATCACCGCACCACCGTCACATCTCCCCGATAAATAACATCTTCACCATCTCGAAAATGTACCTCCATGTAATAAATATAAACGCCGGTCGGTACAACGCTGCCTTTAAAAGTACCGTCCCATTGCAAATCCGGTTTTTCGTTTTCTTTTCCGAAAACGATATTGCCCCAACGGTCTGAAATATAACACGTGCGCACAAAATCAAATTGCCTGTCGCCGGAAACGGTAAAAAAATCGTTGATACCGTCGCCGTTTGGAGAAAAAGCGGTGGGAATAAAAATTTGGCGCGTTCTGTTCACTTGAATATTTATATCGGCTTCTGTCGTGCAATACGACGCATCAGTAGCAACAAAGCGCAGGATCGTTGAATTAATTGGTTTGGCAAAAGTAAAAATACAAGTATCGCAACTGACATCTTCCGGACGATACCAACGCACGTAAAGCGGATTAAAATTAAGTGTCGGCGTTAAGGCAATACTGTCGCCGACATTTATTTTAAAATTTTCGGGCAGTGAAACGTGTAAATTAAAATTCTTAAACGGTTTAATGGTTGTCCTTACAATACTATCACAACCGAATTGATCGAGTCGAAGATTGACAATCGAGCCGACTTTTTTTAAATCACAACTCAAAAGATTTTCATAAAAAGTATCGCGTGTAGATCTGCCGAGTGTTAAAAGTAAAAGACTGTCGCAGCCGGAAACATTCGTCAAGGTGTGCCGATAAACATCGGGCTTGCTTAAAAAGTTACCGAAAAATTTAAAACTATCCAACCCACACAAATTTTTTCGCAGCAATGTTGTATCTAATCGTCGCGGATTAACGTGAATGGTGAGAAAAGTGGTACTGTCGCAACCATATCTGTTAGCACTGAAAATTTTAAATGTGCCGTTATTTTGAATCCATTTTTTATTAATGTACAAGCTGTCACCGGAACACAATTGCGTCGTAGCATAAACCGTATCGCCGATAATTGGTGCAATCGAAGTTTTTTTATAAACCAATGTATCACACGCATTCGGCTTGGCGTAATAAATTGTGTCGAAAGTAGTCGGAACACTGTGACAAATAAAAGAATCTTTTTGCACTGTATCCACGCGCAAAAAATGATCGGTGTAGGTAACACTGTCGCAACCCCGCGAACTTCTGAAATTCAAGCGCGTACGCGCACCGACGAGCGATTTTATGCACGTCGTATCATTCAAATAAGTGGTATCCGGCAAAGGCAAGGAAGAAAACAAATCGTACCGACTACCCGCACCAAAAACTTCCGTGTTAAGCGTACAGACTTGCTTTACGGTAAAAGTATTCCAATCAATTTCAAAAACACGCGAGTGCGGTTCCGATGTCAAAGCAAAAGTGCGCGTGCCTTTGCAATCGGCAAAACCCACCAATCCGAAAATAGGTAACGCCGTTTTCGGGAAAGTTAAAACTACTGTGCTGTACAAAGGGTTATTAATATTGACACGCAATAAATTTTCAAACGCCACCATATAAAGTTCGCCTTTGTAAAAAGTTAAATCGCCTGTAGCACCCGTAAAATATCTGCCGACTGCACCGATGCGCCCCAAATTTTTTTCAACTCGCGTTTTTAAATTATAACTGATAAGTTCACCGGAAGTACTCGCGGCATAAATTGTACCGTCAACGCTTGTTGTCATCGCATTCAGCGCGTCGGCTGATGTTCTGAAATTGTAATAAGGATTGGCATACCCGGTAACGGTATCCATTTCATACAAACTATTTTTAGTAATAGCGTAGAAATTTCCGTTTGGGTGAAAAGTAACATCACCATATTTCAACCCCGAAGGATTGTGTCCTCTGTCTTCAACGCTGCAATTAGAAAGGTCAATTTTTTGAAGCGTACCACTACTATTTACCACGAAAAAATCTTGAGCTTGCAATGCATTATCGCAAGCTAAGCATAAAAAGAAAATTAAGAAGTGAAAAAATATCGGTAAACGACGCGCCATTAAGTTTTAAGTAATGATGAATGATGAACGATAAGCGATGAATCTCGTGATAAATAGTTATAATTGATAGCCCTGAAAGGGCGAAATATCAAAGCGAGGGGCAACGCCCCTCGTAATAGTTCCACAACATTTAAGCCCTGAAAGGGCGAAATACTAATCCGGCGAGCAAATTATGTCGCCCTTTCAGGACTTAAAAACTTTAATTTTTTCACGAGGGGCGTTGCCCCTCGCTTTGATATTTCGCCCTTTCAGGGCTAT
>JAYTNA010000729.1:0-1896 GCA_043748865.1 Saprospiraceae bacterium | reverse complement strand
AGAACTATACAGTTGTATAATTATAATTTAACTAAAATTCATTTTGTTGCATTATATTTCTGAAACCAAGAATTCATCATTCATCATTTAATTAATTCATCATTCATCATTCATCATTTAATTAATTATGTCAAAAATCATCGAGCATCTTTCAAAAGATAAAAAATTGGCTGAAATCATTTCGTTCATCACGTTGCCGGAAATTGATACGCATAATGATATTTATTTAGATTTATTGGATTCTATTGTGTCGCAACAACTTTCGGTAAAAGTGGCGACGGTTATTTTCAATCGTTTTCTGAATCTGTTTGATGATTTAAACCCTACTCCGCAAAAAATTTTAGACCTCGACATTGAAGCAATGCGCGGTTGCGGTTTGTCGTATCAAAAAGCCGGCTATATAAAAAACATTGCGCAATATTGGATTGATAATAATGAATTAAATCGCGATTGGCTTTCGATGACTGATGATGATATTATAAAAGAACTTTCGAGTATTAAAGGTGTCGGTAAATGGACAGTGCAAATGATTTTGATGTTCCGATTGAATCGCTTGGATGTTTTTCCGATTGATGATTTGGGTATCAGACAAGGCATGACGCATTTATACAAAATAGAAAGCACTGGCAAAGAAGCGATGCGCGAAATGACAACAATCGCCGAAAATTGGAAACCGTATCGCTCAACGGCGTGCAGATATGTTTGGCGTTGGAAAGACACTCTTAAAATGAAAAATGAATAATGAATAATTTTCAAAAAATAAATTTTCAAAAAATAAATTTTTACTTTTACCAAAACAAACGCTTAATTTTCAACTTTCAATTTTCAACTAAATAAACCTCTTATGAAACAACAAACCCTACTTGCACTTTTAATTTTTACTTTTTTTTCCGGTAAAATTGTTGCACAAAAATACAGCAACGAATTTCTATCTATCGGTGTCGGTGCGCGTGAACAAGGCATGAGTGGCGCAACAATTGCCACTACCCACGATGTTTATTCAAGTTATTGGAATCCTGCCGGATTGGCGCAAATTGAATCGCCGATACAAATTGGGGCGATGCACGCCGAATGGTTCGCCGGTGTTGCTAAATACGATTTTATCGGCTTGGCAAAACCGATTGGCAGTGATGGAAAAAATGTCATCGGTGCATCCGTGATTCGCTTGGGTATTGATAATATCCCTTACACACTTAATTTAGTTGGTCCTGACGGCAGTATCAATTATAACAATGTCACACAATTTTCGTCGGCAGATTATGCCTTGCAATTAAATTTCGCCAGAAAACACAACGAAAATTTATCTTACGGCGGTAGTTTGAAAGTTATTCGCCGCGTCATTGGTACGTTTGCAAGTGCGTGGGGAGTCGGTATTGATGTCGGTGTGCAATACAAATCCGGCGATTGGATTTTTGCGGTAACGGGCAGAGATATTACTTCCACTTACAACGCTTGGACAGCAACACTTACTGACGATGAAAAAAACACTTTTGCCGCAACCGGAAATACAATTCCTAAATCATCTGTTGAATCTACTTTGCCCACAATTTTTTTAGGTGTGGCGAGAAAATTTGCTTTTGGAGAAAATTTTCGGTTGACGACAGAATTAGATGCTGGCATTGCTACCGACGGACAGCGCAACGTACTCGTCAGCAGCAGTGCGTTTAGTATTGACCCGCGTTTTGGTTTGGAATTAGCTTATCAAAAAAATATTTGGTTGCGTGCGGGTGTGGGTAATTTTCAAAACATCAAAAACGAAACAGATCCAAGTAAAAAAGAATTAAACTTTCAACCTAATTTCGGTGTCGGTTTGCGTTTGGGTGGACTGACGATTGATTACGCTTTAACGAACATCGGTAATGTATCGCAAGTATTGTATTCCAATATTTTTTCCTT
>JAYTNA010000728.1:0-3116 GCA_043748865.1 Saprospiraceae bacterium | reverse complement strand
CAAACTTCGATATTCACCACTCGTTTCATAAAGCCTCAAAACATTGCTGTAAATTGAATGATAATCTATCATTTAAACTGAATTTTAAAAATGAAATCTAAATATTTAATGGAAATTAATTAAGAGTTTAAATTTTAAATTTATATTTACATCAATTTTCACATTCTAAACTTAAAAATAATAAAATGACAACAACACAAGTAGCTGACAAATTAGTAGAACTTTGTCGTCAAGGAAAAATTGATGAAGCGTTAAAAACATTATTTGCTGACAATGCACAAAGTATAGAAGCAAATGAGATGATGGGAACTAAAGTTGTAACAGGCTTGGATGCCATTAAAGCAAAATCAGCAGCCTTTCAAGCTGGGGTAGAAGAATTCCACGGAGCTAAAATTTCTGACCCTATTATTGCCGGAAATAATTTTGCTATTACTTGGGCTATGGATGCAACCTTTAAAGGACGCGGAAGAATGACAATTGAAGAAGTATGTGTTTATCAAGTTAAAGACGGTAAAATAACTTTAGAGCAGTTCTTTTACTAATCTTTAATGACTGATAAGGGACAAGTCCAAGAATGATTTATAAATTATTCTTGGACTTGTTTTTTTTTATTTGAAATGGGCAGCAGGTATTATGGTGTCTTGTTCAAATAAGGCAAACGAGATAACAATCAGCATTTCTAATACTATCGGGCTTTTATTCGGGCAGGACAAATATCCTCGCTCGCAAAAAGTCTTCCTTTTCAAAAAAACGCAAACGCTGGCGAAAGTCTCTGACTTTCGTCTGTTATTTTTAGGTCTCCGACCGGCAAATAATTTTATAAAATTTTGTCAATCAATTATTTAAAAGTAAAAAACATTTGAAAAATGCTGCGGTTGGAGACCACAAGATAGCTGATGCCGGTCAAAGACCGACACGGGCTTTAAATGAACACGTAGCGCGAGCACGTCAATATAGCCAATTCGCGGTTGTCGTGATAGAAATAAACGGCATCAGCTCTCGGTACTTTTTTCTCTGCCAAACGGTATTTGTAAACGTAACGATAAGTAAAAACTAGATACTGCGAAAACACTAAATTTTTTGCTAAAACTAATACTATTTTTGCATTTTTAAACTCGCAATCGGATGTTCAGTATTTCCCTTCCAAAATTTCAGGGACCTTTTGATTTATTGCTGTTCTTCATTGAACGCGATGAATTGGATATTTATGATATTCCGATTTCAAAAATCACGCACGATTTTTTGGCTTATATTAGAGAAGCAAAAGAAAAAAATATTGATTTAGCGAGTGAATTCATTGTCGTTGCGGCAACACTGATGCGTATAAAAGCTAAAATGCTTTTACCGCGCAGGCACGTTGACGAGCAAGGCGTTGAGATTGATCCGAGAGAAGAACTTATTTCGAGAATTTTAGAATATAAACGCTATAAAAGTATTCTTGACGAATTGCGCGTTTTGGAAGAAGCGCGTGCATCGCGTGAAAATCGCGGTAATGTGGTGAAAGAGTTACGCGGTATTGCTATCACGGCTTTAGTAGATGTGGAATTGCAAAACGTAACACTTTTCAAATTGCTCCGCACTTTTGAAAAAATTTTGTTGCAATTTGAAGAGGAAAAAAAACGCGTCGTTCACCGTGTCTATAATTTTAATTACACGATAGAAAGTCAGCGCATTTTTTTATTGGAAAGATTAAAAAAACGTGAGAAATCTGATTTTGGAGAAGTTTTTTCAAATCTTCAAAATCGAATGCACGCTATTATTACTTTTCTTGCCTTATTGGAATTACTTAATCTGCAAACTATCACGATTGTCCAAGGTGACGGTTTGAATAATTTTTGGCTTTCAATGGCAATAATAGACAATGGACAATAGACAACAGACAATAGACAACAGACAATGGACAATAGACAATAGACAACAGACAATGGACAACGGACAACAGACAACGGACAACGGACAACGGACAACGGACAACGGACAACAGACAACAGACAATGGACAACAGACAATGGACAACAGACAATTATATTTATTTAAAACAAAAAGCGCGAAGAAATTTTTTTCTTCGCGCTTTTCTATTGTCTATTGGCCATCGTCAATTATCTAAACCACTTTATCGGCACAATTTGAAGATGCAAACGCATCCGGTTTTGCTTTGAATGTGAATCCCATGCCCATAATGTAACCCATCGCTTCGCGCAAAGCTATATTCGATTGGAAATAAGGATCGGTGTTGATGTCGGCATGAACTTCGAGTTCGACATCATATTTATCTAACAATTTACAAAGTGAGTAAGCTGTATCCACCGATTTGCCGACTTCAGTAATCATACGTTCACGCAAAGACATAGTTTTGTGCGCAATTTCGGAATGTATAAACATAAATCCACCTTTACGTTCACGCAAAAAAACAATAACTGTCGCAAAATGGATTTCTTCGCCGCGCACCTGAGAATCGGTGCCAATACAAACTTTCAAGCGGTTGCCAAGAGCTTGTTCTTCAATAATTGTGCGCTCAACGGCATCTTTTATCGGCAAAATAATTTTTTGACCGTTGAGTCTTCGCCATTCTTTTTCCTTGTCCATAGATGATGATTATTTTTTGATGATACGTGAATAACACTTTTTAATCAAACTAAGTTCACAAAGTTAAGAATATTTCTGTGACAAACACAACGACCACAAAATAATTAATAATTAATTCATGTTATCGGTTTATAAATTGGGAAGGCATAAATGCAGGTTTAAAACAGATTGCTTTTAAAATGTTTTTTTTACAAACTGTATTTATTATATCGCGTTCCTCAACTGTGAAGCCGCTTCATAGACTGCCACTGCCAAAGCCGTTGCCAAATTCATGGACAAACAATAACCGACCGATGTGATATGAATACACGCATCAACTGCATTTAAAACTTCCTGCGCAATACCTTTTTCTTCAGAGCCGACAATGATGGCGATTTTTTTGTGTACCGGAAAATTATATTGACGCACATCGGTACTTGTATTCGTAATTTCGAGTGCTAAAATATAATATCCTTCTGTTTTTAATGCGTTGATAGCTGCAATTGTTTCATCGAAATAACGGTAAGTAACATGTTTTTCACCGCCGCGAC
>JAYTNA010000727.1:0-7924 GCA_043748865.1 Saprospiraceae bacterium | reverse complement strand
AATGTATAAAGGAGAAGGTGTAAGAAGTAGAGATGTATGGGCAGATATTATTTCATTTTTAAAACCATTTGTACAAAAAATATCATCAAGTAATAATTTTAAATGAGCTGATACTCTATAATCAATATGCACATAAATACTTCCATCTTCTGCTAAAAGATTGTGCATGAGTTTGAGTCGTTCATACATCATAGAGAGGTAGGAAGAAATACCTTTGCCCCACGTGTCGCGGTACGCAATTTCTTCAATGATGCTTTGTTTTTTTTCGGCAGTTTCTCCGCCAATTTCAATATTAAATCCGAAATCGGCACCGACGGCAAAAGGCGGGTCAATATAAATGAGTTTGAGTCCGCCTTGTTTTTCAATTTCGTGTCGCAAAGGTCCGTTAGCGAGGGAAGAGAGAATGAGTTTATTATCACCCCAAATAAGTTTGTTCGTCCACCCTTTGAGTTGTCTGCCTCTGAAATCGGTTTCAAACATGGAAGTTTGCGCTTGTGCTTTTTCTTTTCGCGGTTCGTCAATGTGTTCGATGGCATGAAAAGGCAAGGCGATGTTTGTGATGTCTTCTTTTCTGCCGTTCCAAAAAAGAAAAACATCTTCTTCATCGGCAAAAAGTTTATAAATAAATTCTTTGGGCAATTTTTCGCCTGCTTTTATAAGTTCAATGATGCGATTTTTGTCTTGTTCGTTCATTATCCACTGCTTTATTAATATTTTCTTTAAGTTTCTTTAGATTTCTTTAAATTTCTTTAAATTTCTTTAAATTTCTTCAGGTCTCGTTAAATTTCGTTAGATTATTCCACTCTTTTTGGTCAATAGCAACAAATTGATTGTCAATGACTTATTACATTGTATTAGTCCGGTCTATTGAGTTTTATTAAAAAAAGGTACTTTATTTCACCTTGTTTGGACTATAGAATATTTAATCTTGGGCTTTTTACCTGAAGCCGTTAGAACACCCTTGTTTATCATTTTATAAATTGTTTTTCTAACTTTGTCATAAGGTAATTCTTTACCTATTCTTGGATGTATATCACCTAAAACAGTTGGCTGATATTTTTTTATATCTTGATAAATCAATTCTTCTAATCTATGGTTTTCAATCGGTTTTAAATTCGTTAGTCCTTTAAAATTGGCTTTCTTTAAAAACTCCGGATTGACTTGATAAATTTTCCCTTTAGTGTTGCCTTTAGAAATTATTAATCCATAATCAGACAATCCTCCTAACCAATTAGTAACTGCATTAGATTGGTCAGGCAAATTCAATTCTTTAGAAAATTCAATCGCAGAAAGTGCATTATGTTGAGTTAATAAACCGAGTGAAATAATTTCTTTAGAATTTAAAGGGAATTCCGAAGAAGCTCTATTGATGAGAGAAATAATTTCGGGTTTATAAATTCTTCTATTAATAGTAAACCGTACAAAATCATCCCCTTGATAAGGAATGGGCGCGTGTTTAGCATTTGAAAGTAGAATCTGATACATTTTATCAATGCCGGAGCCTTCTTTATCCATTAAATGTAAATCGTAAAATACTTGTGCTAAATGCGGATTGCGCCGGATATTTTTGTGCAGCACATTGGTGACTGTGACACCGATAGGAAACAATCCGGGATTGACGACTTCTAATTTATCGGGATAAAGATTAATAAAAATATCGCCTCGCGTGGTATAAGGGCGATGCACCAATGCGTTTGCCATTAATTCGCGCACAACTTCTTCTTCGTAATTCGGAATAAATTTTCTAAAAATACCGTCCGACACATCTACGCCTTCTTTCCAATCCGGTATTTGAGTCCAAATAGCTTCTATTAATTCTTTCGGATTTAAGTAATAATCATCCCAAAAAATTTTATTTACTTTTTGATCATGATTGTCATATTTGAAAAAATGAACAGTGGGCGTGTATAATATTTTAGCTCTGTCTGTTCGTTTGCCAATCCATAACACGCCCAAATTGGTTAGGTAATTTCCTTCAACAAAAAAATAATGCTCCAATAATTCGTCGTCCAATTTTTGTTTTATATGAACAGTTACCCTTGAAGAATTTTGAATATCGGTTTTAAATTTTAAAAATTTTTGCTCATCAAAATCAGTTTTGATGACTTTCGTTTTTTCTGTTTCCCAAATAAACGCCGGTTTATCCGTAAATAATCGCGAAAGTTCATCGGGTAAAAGCGGTACACAAGTATCGTCACTTCTGTAATAATATTTGCCGTCAGTCGTAGATGCTATATTTACGCTGAAAAGCACCTCTAACTCAATATACTCACCACCATTCTCCGCCGATTTAATTGTAGGTCTTACACCAACATTTACAGAATTTTCTGAAATTTTTTTTTGAATTTGAAAAGGTAAATTCTCATCAATTTTTTGTGTAGGTGGTGGAAGTATTGCCTTGTCTGCGATACCAATTAAAATAGTACCACCTCTTGAGTTTGCAAAGCAGACACAATCTTTAGCTAATTCTTTCCAATTAGGTTTCTCGCCCGTAATTAAAGCAAGTGCTTTTTTTTCTATGAATTGGTTTTCTATCATGTTACATCAAAAAATTTACAAACTTCGGCAAAATTTTTCAAATTTCCTTTTACTTCCTCCCATTTTTCTTGCCTGATATAAATTGGTGTGTAAGTATATTTATCTTGTGCCGCGTTCACATCGTTGCACCAACTGACGAGGCGTTTAATTTTTCGAACGTCGTTCAAGTCTTCTCGCCCTTTGGTTTCTAAAATAAAAAAAGTAGTCTCACTTGTTTTGAGAAAAAAATCCGGATAATATTCTTTGATATTACCGTCTTCGGCTTGGTATTCCATTTTAAAATTGACACCGCCTTCGCCCATCGTATTTTTTGCGTAAGCTATTACATCATTGAAACGATTTTCCATAAATGCTGCCACTTCCAACTCGAAATCATTGTCACCGATTATTTTATTAAAGATTGATTTTTTCGGAATGATGAACTTTTGGTTTTCCGCCACTTTGGGCTTTGTCAGTTTTAATGAAATAAAATTTTTAACTTCGGCAGTGCCTTTATCTTTAATTGTGAGCGTGTCAATCGCTTTTTTAAAACTTGTTTTTAAAATATCTTTCGGATGAACTTCCGATAAATTGCGAATAGTTTGTGCGTCACTTAATTCCACTTCGGTTGTAAAGAGTTTGAATTTGATAAAACTTTCTACTTTCGGATATAAAATATCGAACCCGCTTACCAAACGACTGTCTTTCAGAATCACACTCGTAAAAAAACCGATCACATTTCTGTAGTCGGGCGTATTTTCTTTGAAAATAGTTTTATGAGAATACGCACCGTCAATATCATTAAAAACGATTTCTTTCAATTCATCGTCGGAAAATTTTTTCAGCGGTACTTTTTCATTTTTAAATTGAGAGACATCAATCAATTCCAAATTTTTAAATTCTCTGTAAATGCGCGGACTCATTTGCGGAATCGGAATATCGAGCGCGTCTAAATCTTTATGCGGATTTTCTTTGTCCACTTCAACAATCACAGGCGATTTGCTTTTCGATCCTTTTCCCATCGGGCTGTATTGAAATTCAACGCCTTCCGTTTTCAAACTTTCGACAAACTCTAAAAAAGCAGTGGTACCAACAACAACTAATTTTTCTCGTACTTCCAAAGAAAACATTTTTCTCAAACCGCGACCGATGGTTTGTTCGGGCAAAATTTTAGAATCGGCACCGAACGGACGCAGCCCGACAATAGTCGTAACGTTTCTGACATCCCAACCTTCGCGCAACATTAAAACGGAAACAACGGCTTTATACGGCGAAAAATCTTTATCAATATCATCGGCAGCTTTTCGCAGTTTATCCAACGCCTCTTTATCTTTTTTCGATTCAGTTGATTCTTTTATATCACCCGAATTATTGGTGTGAATCGTGAGAACGGCATCTTTCATCAACGGATAATTACTTTCCAAAAATTCGGCTGCTTTGTCAGCTTCTTTCGTACTCATCGTCATGATGAAAAGAATGGGCGTTTTATAATTTTTTAAATCATTGTACTGTTGTTCCCATTCTAAATAACCGAGGTGCATAAAATCTCTGTAACGTTCAACAAAATCACTGCTATCTTTTTCTTGAATTTTTTGTCGAGACGCTTCATCAGGTAAAACAGGCGACTTCACTACATTTTGTCGAATCGCTTCCACTAACGGATAATCACAAATAGTTTGAACGAAAATAGCACCGGTATTGTGTTTCGGTGTGGCGGAATAATCGGCTTGTAAACTGATACCGTTGCCGGTTTTCAATTTCAGTTTATTACTGATGTCTTCAATATTTTTAAACCAAGCTAAAGACGGATCGTGAATATGGTGTGCTTCATCATTTAAAATCACCAAATCTTTAATTTTATCGCTGCGTAAAACTTTGCCTAAATCCAATCCTTTAGAAGTATCGGCATTGGGTTTTGGTTTCACGCCGAGAAAAGTTGTTTCAAAACTTTGTTCGGGCGCTTCATTAAAAAAAACGCGGCGAATATTTGTCAGAAATATATTTCCTGATGAAGTAATGGGTTTGAGTTCATCTTGAATATGTAACGTTAATTGAAAATCATTTTTCCAATCCTTGTCATCGAAACCGTTGTCCGGCAAAAAAGGTTCTCCTATAAACATTTTCAAACCGTCAAAATCTTTTCGTAAACGATTTAAAACAATTATGTTGGGTGCAATGACGAGAAAATCTTTTGAGAGTTTGCTATCCGGTTCATAAAGTTTATGAAAGTAAGACCAAACCAAAGTTAAACCTATGACTTTAGTTTTGCCGGCACCGGTTGCCATTTTTATAACGTAGCGCGTCCATGTTTCATTGAACGCCCTTGGTTTAATATCTCCGAGAGCATCAAATTTAATGAGTTCGTATTTATCTTTCGCTTTTGCAATTTCGCAAAGAAAAATAATTGATTCAATAGCTTCACGCTGAGAAAAGAAAAAACAAAATTTGTTTTGCCCGATAAAATGTTCTTGATTGAACCAAAAATTAAGCAGTGATTTGGAAGTTTCGGAAGCACCGTTATAATTTTCATCTCTCCATTTAGTAACAGCCAGACGAATTTTATAAACTAACGGCGGCAATAATTTTTCATAAGCATTTTGAAAAGCATCCAATTGACTTTGCGACGGTGCCCACCTTTCACCGGGAGATAAAATTTTGAAAGGATCTTGTAAATCCATATCAAGTTTAGAGTTAATTGTTGAATAAGTGTGTTTTTACGTGTAACACAAAGGTAGGTATAAAGAAAATCAAATATAGATGCCGTATATTTATTTTTTTTAAAAATCTTACATTCCCTTTCAGAACTTTGATGATAATCAGATTATATTTTGATACGGATTCTAAATTTGTTAATTATTTAAAATATTTCTTTCAATTATTCTGTCAACGTCATTCAACTTCAAAACTTTTATAGTTGCAACTCCTATTATAGTTTTTCCGTAAATAACACCCGCTTCCATTTCAAAATGTTCGTGCCAATTATCGGAACGCGGATTAAATAGACGCGAAAAAGTTTTATCCGGTAATATAACAGTTCCAATATCTGTGCCTTTTGCGTTATTACAAGGGAAACAAGCATACGCTAAATTCTCAAGAAGTGTTTTTCCGTCGTGTTTCAGACTAATAATGTGATCAATTTGGTATTTATAAAAGCATCTTCTTCAGACATAAGACAATATTCACAAACATAGCCGGCACGTTCTTTAACAGATTGACGCAGAGAGTCAGAAATATAGCGGCTCATACATTCATTCTTTTTCGCGCCCGCGCTTTCGCCACGCGCATTAAATGTTCGATCAATAAAAATTGCTCTATTTCTCGATTTTCATCTTCGGTGAGTTTATTAATTTGTTTTTTTTCTAAAAGCTCTTCTAATCGGATTTGGGAAGCAGACGAGGGTTTAAATGCCAAAATTTGTTCGTTTTTTGGTATTGAGGTAATAAAATCTACAATTTCGTCAAACGCTCGAGAAGTGACCATAATTTTTTTTTACAAAAATACAACTTCTTAAAACATCATACCATAAATTTTATGGAATTTGAGAAAATTAATGACTACTCAAGCAATAAAAACAAAAAAACCTTTTCGACTTCGCATTGTTCATGCGTTCTCGTGTGTTTTAAATTTAAAATTACATACAAAATTAATAAATTTGTCGAGGAAAAAATTTTTTATAAAGCGGAACGTACGCAAAAATAAAAAAAAAGATTAAATTTGTTTCCTAAATTTATTTTTATGACCAAGAGTATCACCATTCAATACGACGAAGCAGATGAAATGCTTTTAATGGCTTTTTTTAAAAGGCTTAAAATTAAGTTAACTAAAGTAGCCGATGACGATGAAGGTGTACCGTTACAAGTTGCACAAAATATGGTTGAGGGTTTAAAACTCATTAAAAAATACGAACAAGGTGAATTGGAACAGCCGACTTGGGCTGATATGATGATTGAACTTAGAAAAAATGAGAAGGAGGCAAGTCATGTTTGAAATAAGCCCTCAACCTTTATTTCTAAAATCTATCAAAGCACTTCAAAAGAAATATCCATCGTTGCTTGACGATTTAGAAAATTTTGCCGAAAATCTTCAAACAGAACCATTCCAAGGTATTTCACTCGGACGAAATTGTTATAAAGTACGCTTTGACATCAAATCAAAAAAAACAGGTAAAAGAGATAACGCCCGTATTATCACCTGTGTAAAAATTGAACGAGATACGATATACTTATTAGACGCTTACGACAAATCAGACAAATCAACCATCAAAGGAAAAGAATTAGATAGATTGTTAAGCCAAGTACCCGATTGAATTTTTTAATTCGAGAAAAGCCTTTAAAAAGTATTCATGCAAAAAAATCGTTTATAATCTGAAAAAAAAGGAAAAAATACTATGGGAAAAAAAACCTATTTCCCGATACAAAAACTCGAAAAAATATGCCCCAAAACATCATCATTCGATATTTCTCAGGTGATGGCGGCTAAATTGTGTAAGGTGTGGCGAATATCTAAAGCAATCAAATCACTCGTTTTTCCGATTTTAAGTCCGATGATAGAATCAATTCAAGTCGTGCCACTCAATTTCTTATTTGGGCTACACAGCGATTAAAAGATTATTTGGTGACCGGATATTCGATTAACAAAAAGCGGTTAGAAAAATTAGGCAAAATAGTTCAGCTTATTGAGCAATCCGGAAAAACTGAAAACTTGCAATTGCGAGAAGCCACAGGATTATTGGAAATTTTGGGCAACTACACTAAAAGTTTTGTCTTACTTAATCAATACGACAGTCATAACCTGCAACAGGGACGGCTGAATGAAAACATTACTTATGAAATTTAATACGATGAAGCCGGAAATGTAGTAAAAGAATTGAAACAACAACTTATAGCAAAAAAAGAAGCCACTGAATTATTCGGGAATGAAAAGGATGAAAGTTTTAAAAGTTCGTTGCGAAGCATTGTGTAAACTTTTAGTGAAGAATATTTATATCCAAGCATCGAAGAACAAGCCGCACATTTGCTTTACTTCGTTATCAAAAATCATTCGTTCGGCGATGGCAACAAACGTATCGGCGCATTTTTGTTTGTATGGTTTTTGGAAAAAACAGACACCGTTTCAAATCTTCGGGTGAATTGAAAATTAATGACAACGGACTTACCGCAATGGCTTTGCTTGTTGCGCAAAGCAAGCCGGATGAAAAAGAAATAATTATTCAACTTATTGTAGCATTAATAGCAGACAGCAAATAACAACTGATACAACAGAAAAATGATTATAATCTCACATCAAGCAACACTTGGTGTATGGTGAATATTAGCACACTTTCATAACTTCGTTATAATCCCGTCGAGTCAATAAGTTCAGCATAAATAAATTTATTTTCCTTAAAACCGGAATAGTTTTTTGATAA
>JAYTNA010000726.1:0-12790 GCA_043748865.1 Saprospiraceae bacterium | reverse complement strand
TAATAATATCTTTTACGCCCAACTCGCGCAATTTTTCGACGCGCTCAATAAAATAATCCAGAATCTCGAGCGGTAAATCATTGTATTTATTGAGTTTCGACATCGTTTGAGGTGTTCCTCTGCTGTGCATCAAAATATATGGTACTTGAAGTTCGGCAACAGTTTCAAACATTTTATCGTCCAATTGTCCGCCGGAAATATCGTTGATGATGTGCGCACCTGCAAGAATAACTTCTTTTGCAACACCCGCATGAACAGTATCAACTGAAATAAAAATTTCCGGAAAATATTTAAGACTATCATTTATCACAGGCAAAACACGTCTCAATTCTTCTTCCCGCGAAATTATTTCGGCACCCGGACGTGTTGACATACCGCCGATATCAATAATTTTCGCACCTTCGCGTACCATTTTTTCTACTTGTTGATGTATCTTTTCTAAATTTTCATAACGCCCGCCGTCATAAAAAGAATCCGGTGTTACGTTTAAAATACCCATTACAATCGGCTCGGATAAATCTAAAAGTTTTCCGCCACAGTTAATCGAATAAGTTTTTGAAAATTGAAAATCGGTCATTAAATTTTTTGCCCCAAAATTAAACATTAATTTTTCAACGGAGATAGAATTTAAAAACATAAATTTGCACTTTAAAAAACTTAAACAAAATATGGGTAAAATTATTGCCATTGCTAATCAGAAAGGCGGTGTGGGAAAAACCACGACCGCAATTAATTTGTCTGCCGCCTTAGCAATTTTAGAAAAAAAAATTTTACTCGTTGATTGCGATCCGCAAGCCAATGCTTCTTCAGGTTTAAATATTTTTGCAGAAGGTGACGATCAATATTCTATTTATGATTGTTTAATCAACGGTACCGCACCGCAAGATGTAATTCAAAAAACAGAAACGCCGAATTTGGATATTATTCCGTCGAGCATACATTTAGTGGGCGCGGAATTAGAACTAATTAATCGAGAAAAACGCGAGTATATTTTGCGCGGTATTTTGAATCAAATACGTGACAAGTACGATTATATTTTTATTGATTGTTTGCCTTCACTTGGTTTAATTACGGTGAATGCACTTACTGCTGCCGATTCTGTTTTAATTCCGGTACAATGTGAAGTTTTTTCTTTAGAAGGGCTTTCTAAATTGCACACCACAATCAATTTGGTGCGCAAGAGATTAAATCCGAATTTAGAAATTGAAGGATTAGTGCTTTCGATGTACGATCCGCGTTTGCGTTTAGCAAATATCGTTGTTGATCAAGTGCGCGAACATTCAAAAGATTTTGTTTTTGAAACTATTATTCACCGTTCAGCACGTTTAGCCGAAGCACCGAATGCGCGCAAACCCGTGATGATGTATGATATCGCTTCAAAAGGTTCAGTAAATTTTTTGAATTTGTGTAAAGAATTTTTAATTAAGAATAAAGACAAGATAAGTAAAGTCGGTTAATCAAGAAGTTAAGAATTCTAGACTAACCGACTAACTGACAAACCGACTAAAATATCCATGGCAAAAACTAAACTTGAACTCGGAAAAGGTATTGCGGCATTGCTCGGCAATATAGAAATGGAAGTGAACAAAAGTCCGGAAGCGGCAAAAGAAGTCGTGCGCGAACTCTCGCACAGTGTTGCATTGCTGCCGATTGTACAAATAGAAACTAATCCATGGCAACCGCGCAATGATTTTGATGAAGCCGCATTGAATGAATTGGCGGAGTCTATAAAAATTCACGGACTCATTCAACCGATAACGGTGCGTCGTATGACGACAGATGAGTATCAACTCATTTCGGGCGAACGCCGTTTTCGCGCTTCAAAACTTGCGGGATTAACTGAATTGCCGGCGTATGTGCGCATCGCCAACGATCAAGAGATGTTGGAGATGGCTTTGGTTGAAAATATTCAACGCGAAGAATTGAATCCGGTAGAAATTGCATTTACTTACCAACGTTTGATTGATGAGTGTCAACTTACACACGAAAAATTGAGTGAGCGTGTCGCAAAAAATCGTTCGACAATCACCAATTTTTTGCGGTTGTTGAAATTGCCGCCGGTTATTCAGCAATCTATTAAAGAGAAAAAGATTTCAACCGGCCATGCGAAAGTTTTGGTAGGTATAGATAACTTACCGCTGCAATTGATGTTGCATGAGCGTATCATTAAAGAAAATTTGAGTGTGCGCGATATTGAAAATTTGGTGCGGAACTATTCACAAACGCAAAGAAGTGGTAAAAAAGAAAAACCGGCAACCTCTACTAATCTTAAACCGTTTGCCGACTCGTTCAGTTCTTTTTTCGGTACAAAAGTCGCGTTTAAACGCCAAGAAAACGGTACCGGCAGTGTCACAATTAATTTTAAATCGGATGATGAATTGAATCGTTTGTTAGATTTGATTGAAAAAAATTAATAATTACCGGTTTCTTAATCAAGCAACGTTTTTATATTTTTTTCGTTTTAGACGCATGAAGCAATTATTTTTTTTGATTTTCATTTTTTGTATATCCGCCGGTTATGCTCAACGACCAGATTCTACATTCATTAAAAAAGATTCTTCAATTGCAAAAAAAGATTCGCTGCCTGCAAAAAAAATAAAAAGACTTACAGTACAAGATAGTTTTCCGAATCCGAAACGCGCCGTACTTTACGCTATCTTTCCCGGCGGCGGACAAATTTACAATCGTAAATTGTGGTACATTAAGTTACCGATTGTTTATGGCGCATTGGCTTTCGGAATAAACAGAATTAACGATAACTCGAGTAAGTATCACAATTTGGAACTTAATTATATAAATAAAGTGAACGGAAAAGATCCCGACACTTCTATTTTTCCAACCATCGGCAACGCCTCTGCTGATGCGATTCGACAAAACCGAGATGTCTATTACAAATCCATGCAAGAGTCTTATATTTTCACAGTCATCGGTTATTTATTAACCGGTTTGGAAGCATTTACATCCGCGCATCTTGCACATTTTGATGTTAAAAACGATATTGGTTTTAAACTCAAACCGAATTTTGAAACAATTCCAATGCTCGGTCAAACCGGTGGAATTGGTTTGACTTATACTTTTAAATAATTTCCGATAGAAATTTACCCTCGACGAGGGTTTGTAATAAGTCTATTCTTGTTTGATAAATTTTTGAGAAATAATACCATCTTCAGAAGTAATACGGACAAAATAAATTCCGACAGGCATTGTTTAGATCTTAAACTCTAATAAATTTTTTGAACCACTCATTTCTGTTCTTACAACTTGCCCGAGTGCGTTAATTATTTCCACTAAATTATCTTCAGTGTTTTCAACAAAAAGAATATCCGATGCCGGATTCGGATAAATTTTTATACCCGTAGAAGAATTTGCGGAAAATTTAACGGCAGGGCTATTTGCTTTATCAGGCGTTCGTGTATAAGCGAACCGATTGCCAATAAAATGAAAACCCGAACCAACCGTAATAGTAAAAGTTTTGGGTGAACCGCTGCAACCATTATTGCCCGATTTAAAAAAATTTCCGTAAGCAAACGGACTGATGCCGACTGAAACTGTTTCCATCACTTGATTTGTATTTGTGTTGATGATAGAAACGGAATTATCTTTAAAATTAGTAACAAAAACGCGATCGCCGGTTGAGTTAACGCCCACACCGTAAGGCGTGTTACCAACCTGAATATTTTTTATAATTTTATTAGACCCGACATCAATAACCGAAATAGAATTGGAGCCGGAATTGGTTACATAAACACTTCTGCCGTCCGGATTACTTGCCATACCCCACGGATATTTTTCTGTCTGAATATAAGCAATCACTCGATTTGAAAGTGTATTGATGACCGCAACATTATCCGACAAATAATTCGCAACATAAACTAAATTGCCATCCGGACTGATACAAATGCCGTTCGGATACGCACCTACTCGAATGGTAGCCACAACACTATTTGTTGTTGTGCTGATGACTGAGACAGAATTTGAATTTTCATTCGTCACATAAACCTTACTACCGTCCGGACTAATTGTAATTCCTGACGGTGAAATGCCGACAGTAATTTCCGCAATAACAATATTGGTAGTTGTATTAATGATTGAAACAGTACCTGCGTCCGGACTAAATGACGAATTGTTTGTCACATAAACACGACTGCCATCCGGACTAATACAAATACCAACCGGATTTCTCCCGACCGGAATAGTTGTAATAACAGAATTATTATTTGTATTGATGACAGTTACACCGCCGCGATCAGAAGTAAAAAACGCGCTGTTAGTAACATAAACAAAATTTCCGTCAGGACTTACGGCAACGCCTTCGGGATTACCTCCAACCGGAATAGTTGTTATAACTGAATTTGTTTTTGAGTTAATGACGGAAATATTATTTGAATCGAAATTCGGTACGTAAGCAATATCCGGTTCGTTGTTTAAAGGCGTAACGGTTATGGTTGCAACGGCGCGCGCGCGCGAAGGATTTGTTGTTGTAAAAATATCAATATCACCAAAGCCGCTTGAAGGCAAACCGATATTTGTATTATTATTTGTCCAAGAATACGATGTGCCGGTGCCGGTGAAATTAATTGGCGTTGTTTGAGTGCCGGCAGCATATTCATAATTTGAAACAGCGTTAACAACCGCATTAAAAGTAGAATTTGAAACACCAATTTTGATGCGGTTACTTTCTATTTGAATACCCGTTAAAGGACTCGTCATTTTACAAAATATAACATCTTTATCTTTTAATGCGGCTTCGGTATAAGTTATTGAATTTGTTCCAACGTTATTACCGTTTTTTTTCCATTGAAAAACAGGCGCGTCGCCGGCGTTCATTGGTGAAGCTGTGAATGTAACATTTGTTGAAGTGCCGTTACAAATTATTGCACTGCCGATTGTAATTGCAATTCTAATAACCGGATAAACAGTTTTCATTATTATCGTATTACTAAACACATTTGTATTGCCGGTACAATCTGAACTCTGCAAAATGCAACTAATAACATCGCCGTATTCTAAAGTGGAATCGGAATAAATGGAGCTGTTAGTTCCGACTTCATTATTATTTTTTTGCCACTTAAATATCGGTGCAGTTCCGCCGATTGTCGGCGTTGCAGTAAATGTAACTTTTGTACCGCGCAAATTATTTATGCTGCCGCCTGTAATTGCAATTGAAACTTGTGCGCTTACGTTCGGATTGACATTTATTTTAAAAGTTTTTGGCGTACCGGTGCAGTTAGCTGTTACGCCTTTTTTAATAAAATTTCCGAATGATACCGGCGTTAAGTTGACGGGTTTAGTAATGACTATTTTATTGGTGCGCGTATCAATTACGTACATTTTATGCGCGAACTGTCCTGCAACGTAAAGAAAATTGCCATCCGTACCCAGTGATAAACCGTACGGACTTGCATCTACAATATCAATATTTGCTACTGTTGAATAGTTATTGGTATTAATCACCGCCACCGTTCTTGAACCTGTTGTGACGTACAAACGACTGCCGTCTAAACTTGTGGTTAAAGCAACGGGATTAATACCTACCGGAATTTTATTCATTACTTTATTCGACGCGGCATCTATTACATCAACAGTACCGTCATAAGCGTTATTGGTGACATAAATTCGATTGCCGTCCGGACTAACGCAAATACCTGTCGGATAAAAATCTGTGGGAACAGTTGCAACCACTTGATTATTTCCGGTATTAATAACCGAAACGGTATTATCACCGAGATTAGTTATATAAAGGCGATCTCCTGCCGGATTAATGGCGATACCATAAGGCGATTGTCCGACAGAAATTGTTGTTAAAACTGATTTGGTATCGGTTTTAATGACAGAAACATTATTAGAATTTTTGTTGACGACATAAATTTTATTGCCGTCCGGACTAACACAAATACTTATCGGCGTATCACCACCGACAAGAATTGTATCCGCGACTAAATTTGTTTTGGTATCAATACCGTAAATAAGATTGTACGACGCAGTGATATACGCGCGAGTTCCGTCCGGTGTTGTGGCTACACCAAAAGCACCGGAAATATGATAGGTGGCAATAACAGAATTAGTTGCCGTGTTAACGGCATAAACAGACGGATCAGAAAAACCATCGGTTAAATAGGCTAATTCCGGACTAAAGGTGGTGGGTATTGCCGTTATAGTGGCGGTTATGGTTGAGGATGTTGAATTAATGGGAGTGAAAGAAATTTGTTGTCCGTTGCCGGCAGTATCTAAACCTATATTCGGATTATCATTCGTCCAATTAAATGAATTGGCATGACCGGTAAATTTTATCACCGCAGGATAACCATCGCAAACATTTTGAGTAGCAATATCATCAATTGTTTGCGTAGCTCCGATATAAACGTGAATGGGAATAGTATTACTTAAAGTAGTTAAACCGATTGTTGTGTTCGTTACGGCGCAAGAAATAATATCATTATCTTTTAAACCCGCATCGGTATAAGTATTTTGGTTGGGACCGACATTATTTCCGTTTTTTTTCCATTGATATACAAAACTTTCTGTTGAATTTAAAACCGCACTAAAAGTAACAGAATTACCGAAACACGTACTTTGATTGCCGGATGTAATAGAAATACTCACTACCGGTTTAGCGACTGTCATCACTATACTATTACTTTTAACCGGATTGGGAAAAGGACATTGAATGTTGCTATTCAAAATACAAGTGATGGAATCGCCATCTTCTAAAGTAGAATCTATATAAATCGAACTGTTCGAACCAAAATTAAATCCGTTTTTCTGCCATTGAAAAGTCGGAGAAGCACCGCCGTTTGTTGGCACTGCCGTAAAAATTGTTTTTGTGCCGTAAAAAGTAGTTGGGTTGCCTTGAGAAATAGAAATTGAAACTTTCGGTTCGATGTGCGGCAATACAGTAATTTTAAAACTTTGCGACGCACCGGAACAACCTTCCGTACTTTTTTTTATAAAATTACCTAAAGCATACGGAAAAACGCCGACTTTAAAACTTGTTTCAACGGTATCCGCAATTGTGTTTATTACCGTAACCATACTGTCTTTTGCATAATTAAATCCTCTGTTAGCGACATAAACATGTTCTCCGTTAGAAGAAATAGATATGCCGGAAGGACCTACACCAACGGGTATGCGTTTCACAAACGTACTACTCGTAAGATCTATCACCGCAACATTTTGAGAAATATAATTGGTGACATAAGCACGTTTTCCATCCGGCGTTAATACAATGGCAGTCGGTTCATTGTCAATTCTTATACTTGATACTTCATTATTTGTGGCTGTATTGTAAATAAAAACGGTATCGCGTCCGCTACATACAACATAAAACAAATTCCCGTCCGAACTAAAAGCAATACCTTTCGGTTCACTCCCAACACTTATGGTTGAAATAACAGTATTAGTAACGGTACTCAAAATAGAAACTGTTGCGTCATAACGATTGGTAACATAAATAGTTTTTCCGTCCGGATGAACAGCAATACATTCCGGCAAATTTCCAACGCTTATTTCTGCCGTAACTTTATTCGTAATAGTATTCACCACCGAAACAGTTCCGGAGCGACTGTTGGCAATGTATAAGAAATTGCCGTCCGCACTTATAGCAATACCTCGCGGTTCGTAACCCACTTTTATAGTTGCAATAACTGTATTCGTTACAGTGCTGATGGCATAAACAGTTCCGGTATCATTTGAACCTGCTTCACTGTTGGTTATAAAAACTTTTGATCCATCCGGACTTACTACAACACCTACCGGATTTCCGCCGGCTTTTATAGAAGTTATTAAAGAACCCGTACTCGTGTTCACCACTGCTACATTTTCAGAAACAAAACTCGGTACATAAGCAATTTCCGGACTGCCGATTGACGGCGTAACTTTTACAACAGATGTAACCGGCGCATTAGTTTCATTGATGGCAGTAAAAGCGTTGATGTTGCCGGAACTTTTTGCACTTAATCCGATATTCGTATTGCTGTTTGTCCAATTATAAGAATTGCCGGTTCCGAAAAAATTTATAGGAATTGTTTTCACACCCGCACAAACAATTTGATCCGGTATTGAATTGACAATCGGAAGCGCAGTAGCTACTGACATTTTAATGCCGGCACTTATCGCAACAATTCCGTTCAAACTACTTGTCATTTTACAAACTATAACATCATTGTTTTTTAAACCGGCATCTGCATAGGAAGGTGAATTTGTTCCGACTGCAATATTATTTTTAAACCATTGATAAACAGGCGACGTACCGCCGTCAATCGGTTTTGCAGCAAAACTCACGATAGTACCGGCGCAAATAGTTTGCGCTCCGGAAGTAATACTGATTGAAACGGATTGAGCGTATGCTGAAGAAAAAATAAAAACCAAGGAAAAAATGAAGGGGATAAAAAAAATCTTTTTCATGCGTGTTGATTAATAAGTGTAAGATGCTGCAAAAGTAAGTACAACTTTTGTGCTACAACTTAACTAAAAATGAATTAACGCACAGGAAACTAAAAATTAGACATTATCGGGTAGAAAAAAATACTACTAAAAAGTATATGCTCTTCTTATTTAGCATTTAAAAAACAATAAAAATTTCACGCAGAGACGCAGAGATATATAAAAAAACTCTGCGAATCTGTATCTCAGGGTGAAATTTTTACTGCACCATTTACTTCAAAAAATGATTTTCCTCTGGAAAAGTGTTGTCAATTACATTTTTTCATTTGAAAAAGTGTAATAAATTATTTTTTCTCCGAAACCAAATTCTTATAACTCACCAACTTTATCCCATTCAAACGAATAAACCTTCTCACTTCTTCATTCGTAAATAAATCTGTCACACCTTGTCTGTCCGAAGCTACATTTTCATAACCAATATGATGAATGGCTTGAAGTTCCGGCGTATTTAATCCTGGATGATCAACGAATAAATAAGTTTTGCCGTGTTGCAATTTTTTTAGTGCGTTGATGAAACTCGATACTTTTTCGTTGCCGGATAAATTGGGTCCGATCCATTTTCCGGAAGCATCGTAACCTAAACCTTCGACTTTTAAATCCGATAAATCAATATCAATTTTATATTCTTTAGCTAATTTTTTTTCCAAAGCCTTAACTGTCGGCGATAAATTCGTGCAACCCATGTGTGCAGATATATGACTCACTCTCGGAATTTTTTTAATCGCCATTTCAATTTGTGCACGTAATTCTTTTTCTACTTCTTCAATTTTCCATTTGTTTTCCGAAAGTGATTGACTCGGATAATTTTTATCCGGAAAAATTTTCGGATAAAAATACCCGTCAGAATCCGTTAGGCTCGGTGCGTTTGTCATCGGTCGCCATTTTACATTGTCCCATTCACTCGTTAATGCCAAATGTACACCAACATCTATTGTCGGATTTTCTTTTAAAAATTTCACCGCTTCCGGAAACCAAGGCGACGGAATAAGTACTTCAATAGATGTTTCAATGCCCTCCTTATAAGATTTAATCAACGCTTCATCACCCGAATGAGAAAAACCCATATCATCTCCACGCATAATCAATCGAATTGGTTGAGGTGGTGAAGCAGCCACTACCCCACTCCATTTTTGATTCGTGTAGCCGTTTTCTTGACTGTTTTGAACATCTAAAGAAAGTTTATCTCCTACAAATTTGCATTTAAAAACTTCGGTGTGCGGACTTTCAATATACCTCAAATACAATTCGAGTGTGCTGTCATTTGTCCAAGTATAATTTCCCGCAGTGAGTGTCGCCGGTAAACCGGCAAAATGCGCTTTGGCTTTATAAACTAAATTCGGTCCGTGTCGCAATGTTTCACTCAAAATCCGATTGCCGTTACCGAATTGCAAATCATAACTTGAAGTATCGGTTTTGATAATGACGTTGCAAACATCCTTCAAAAAATTAAACGACATACTGCGAATATATTTTTCGTTAGGCGAAAGCGTAAAAGTTTTTCCGGAAATTTGTTGTGCCATTGGTGCATCAGAAATTTTTACGGGCAGCGGTATAATTAAATTTTTAGACATCATTTTTAAACTATCATCAGATAGTTGAGAAGATTTTTTTCCGATGGCGGGTAACAGATAATCCCAAACCAAATTAATTTCACCTTGCAAATCCGGCGTTTCGGAAGTTATTACAACAACCGCATCTTGTTCAGGCATAACAATCATGTATTGACCGTAAGCACCGTCGCCGCGATATGCATTATTTTTACTTCGCCAAAATTGATAGCAATAGCCTTGCGCCCAATCACTCGCATCGCGTTGTGTTTGGTTTAAATTTATTGCAGCGTTATCTATTTTTTTTGTTGTGGCTTCTTCTATCCATGCTGCCGGTAAAATTTGTGCACCGTTCCATTTGCCTTTTTGTAAATAAAATTGCGCAAACTTTGCCATGTCCTCAGTTTTTACGCGCAGACCCCAACCGCCGACATTGATACCTTTCGGATCAACTTCCCAATCAACGCCAGAAATACCTAAAGGCGCGAACAATCTCGGTTGTAGATAATCAATTACTTTTTGTCCGGTAACTTTTTGCACAATCGCCGACAACATATAAGTCGCAAAAGAATTGTACAGAAATTTTGTTCCCGGTTTTATCGGAATTGGGGTTGATAAAAAAGACTTCACCCAATCCGTTTCTTGTGAAATTGTCGGCCAAGTAGTCTCCACGCTTTGTCCTACCGACATGGACAATAAATCTTTTATTTTAAGTTCTGCTAAATAAGGTGAGATTTTTTCAGGCAAATCATCAGGAAAAAAAGTGACAACGCGATCGTTCACTGTTAATTTATTTTCACTCACAGCAAAACCGATAGCGGTTGAAGTAAAACTTTTGCTGCAAGAATACAACGAATGTTTTAAATCGGCGCGATAAGGACTGTTCCATGCTTCGGCAATCACTTTTCCGTGTCGCAAAAACATCATGCTGTGCAATTCGTGTTTACTTTTTTGAACGGCATCTAAAAATTGAATAATTTTTTCCGATGATACGCCTTCAGCATCCGGTGTACTGTGCGGCAACGCCAAATTCATTTGTGCCGACGCATTGAGAGAGAAAAATAAAAAAACTAAATAAGAAAGTAATGTGATCCTTTGTTTCATGTTGTAAATATTTTCATAAAAATAACAAAAGCGCGATAAATTTTTAGGTTTATCGCGCTTTTAGAAATTTAATTTATTATTCATTGCTTATAAAGTCCCGCTTCTTCAATGTATTGCAATACTTTATCCGGTACTAAATACTCGATAGATTTACCTTTTTGAATACAGTCACGGAGATAAGTCGCAGAAATATCCATCATAGGTGCGTTGAAAATTTCTACGTCGGTATGATTTTTAAATTGTTCGGACTCAAAATCGGGACGCGCATAAACATAAATGCGATAACGCGCCAAAATAATTTCAAAATTTTTCCATTTCGGTAAACTCACCAAATTATCACCACCCATGATGAGTGTGAATTGGTGTTGCGGATATTTTTCGGTCAACAACGTCAAAGTATCAATTGTGAATGAAGGTTGCGGCATTTTAAATTCAACATCACTCGCTTTTAATTTCGGATTATTTTCGACGGCGTTTTGCACCATATTCAATCTATCCCTATCACGCGCCAAAGTTTTTTTTGGTTTTAAAGGATTGTGCGGACTAACGACCAACCAAACTTGCTCTAAATCGGTTTGCGTTGCCATGTAATTAGCAATAATTAAATGTCCGACATGAATCGGATTGAATGAGCCGAAAAATAAACCGACGTTCAAAATGGTTAGTTGTTAATGGTTAATGGTAAATGGTTAGTTTTTAGTTTTAAATAGTAAGTTGTAAGTTTCATTTTGAATTAACCATTAACAACTAACCATTAACCATTAAATCTATGCCTCCTGTGAGATTATATAAATTATCGAACCCTAATTTTTCTAATTGTTCGATAGCTTTCTTACTCCTGCTTCCGCTTTTACAATGTACTACAACCGTTTTTATTTTTGAAATTTTACCGACATTTTCTAAAATAATTCCCAAAGGTATTAATTCGCCGCCGAGATTGCGCATTTCATATTCGAAAGGTTCGCGCACATCAATAAGTTGAAAATCTTTTTTATCTAAAAGCATTTTTTGAAATGCGGCAGCGGAAATTTCCTTTACGGAACTTTCTTTGTTTTTTTGAACACTGCAAAACAAATCGTAATCAATCAATTCATTAATCGCCGGTAATTTTTCATTTTTTAAAATGCGCAATAAGCGCGAAGTCGCACTTGAAGCATCGAACATAAATAATTTTGAGTGCAAAACTTCTTCATTTCGCGTAATTACTTTTATCACTTCATTCGCTTGCATACTGCCAATGATACCCGTCAAAACGCCCAGCACACCACCTTCCGCACAATCAGGCACCAAACCCGGCGGCGGCGGCATCGGAAAAACATCGCGATAGTTTGGAGAACGCTCTCCGGAGTCTAAGAGATAATTAAATACCGAAACTTGTCCTTCATATTGAAAAATGGAAGCGTAAACATTTATTCTATTTAAAATCAAGCACGCATCGTTCACTAAGTAACGCGTCGGAAAATTATCCGTGCCGTCGGCAACAATATCGTAATCGGCAATTATTTTCAGCGCATTTTCTTTCGTCAACAAAACCGAATAGGCTTTTACTTTTATATACGGATTCGTCGCCAAAATTTTTCGACGCGCCGTTTTTGCTTTCGATTTTCCGATATCTTTAGTAGTATATAAAACCTGTCGTTGTAAATTAGAATCATCCACCACATCACCGTCAATGATGCCGATGTGTCCGACTCCTG
>JAYTNA010000725.1:0-4106 GCA_043748865.1 Saprospiraceae bacterium | reverse complement strand
TATATTCTGCCGACAAACGTACCTGCCAATCAGTTTATGAATTTAGAGGGCAACAAAATGTCAACGTCGAAAAATTGGGCAGTGTGGGTGCATGAATATTTGGAAGCCTTTCCGACCGGGCAAGATGAATTGCGTTTCAATTTGATAAAAAATATGCCGGAACTTCAAGATTCGGAGTTCACTTGGAAACGTTTTCAAGAAACAACTAACAACGAACTCGTCGGTAACTTGGCAAATTTTATCAATCGCGTTATTGTGCTGACACATAAATTTTTTGAGGGGAAAGTTCCTTCATTAAATGAAGTAGATAAAGAGATGAGTCGCGAGCAATTTATTTTATTGCACCAACACATTGAAAATATTGGCACGGCTATTGAAAAATTTGATTTTAGAACGGCATTGCAAGGTATGATGGATATTTCTACACAAGGCAATCAGTTGTTGCAAAACAATGAGCCTTGGAAAAAATTCAGAACGGCACCGGAATTAACTGCTACCGTTCTGAATTTAGGATTGCAAATCGTCACTGCCTTGAGTATTGTCACACAACCGTTTATGCCGTTTTTATCCGCACGTTTGCGCGATTTATTAAAATTAAAACCGGTAGAGAACGGCGATTGGGAAAAATTATTAGCGGATTTAGCGGAGACGCGAAGCATCGCGTCTCTACAAATTATACCAACGGATCAAACGATTGGTGATGCTTTGCATTTATTCACGCGCATCACGGATGAAACGATTGATGCGCAAATTAAAAAATTAATGGGAATAGAAGAAATAGTAGTAACAACACTGGAACCGGCAGCAGAAATTAACCAGCCAACAGACCAACCAACTAACCAACCAACAAAACCGCTTGGCGAAACAATTACTTACGAAGATTTTATCAAACCTGATATTCGCACGGCGACAATTATTGCAGCCGAGCGCATTCCGAAAGCAGACAAGCTTTTAAAATTGACGGTAGATGTCGGCTTTGAAATCCGCACGATTTGTTCGGGCATAGCAGAACATTTTACACCGGAAGAAGTCACCGGCAAACAAGTGATCATCGTTGCGAATTTGGCACCGCGAAAACTACGTGGTATAGAATCAAATGGTATGATTTTAATGGCTGAAGATGATGCCGGTAAATTAGCATTCGTTACGCCGCCGACGGGATTTATGAATGGGGCGGTCGTGAAATAATGAACAAGTAGCCGCGTATTTATTTGAACACGCGCTTTGGTCTGCTACTTTGCTTTTCACCTGTTTCCGGTTTCATTTTTAAAGTAAGAATCACAGTTTTAATGCTGCCGGCACTATTAGTAAAACCGGACGCATTGCCGGTAGTTAAATCGGAACGCGAACCAATATTACGCGATACCGGTTTTTCCTCAAAACTTAAAGCCTCTCTATTTAATGTCTCCGTGTGTAAAGGAGTTTTGGAAGTAAAGACTTTAAAATACTCGGTTATCTGTGTTCTGCCCTCTTTAAAATAATCATCAGACAAATAAAATGAAATATCTTTTGATTTAGCGTCCTGCAACCATCCTACTTCTTTAGGTTGTAATATACGCTCAAGAAAAAATCGATTCATGACACCGAAATATTTGCTTAAATAAATCACACTTACCCAAAGCGGCTCTGTGGTATCATTACAAACACTTAGTCGGATGTCAGCATTACTATTGCGGTCAATTTCAAGAGTAATAGGTTGTTTAGAATCCTGTAAATCTGCACCGTCTTTTGCCGCTGCGTTCACAATGTAAAAATCAACGCTGATGTCATCGTCCGATGTTTGTGCAGAATCACTTTTTAGGTTTAAAGTGAAATGCCAATTAGCGACGGCATCAATATTATTAAAAAATAGGACGAGGTTTCTAAAATCCGTTTTAGCAAACACCGGCGCATCGTCGAAAGGTGTTCTTAAAATTATTTTATGGCTGCCGTATCCCGATTTTAAATCATCTTGGTTTTCATAATCAATCAAATAATCTAAATTAGAAGTCGCGTCCGTCAATTCAAAAAATAAAGAGCTGCCTTGGTCGGTGAAAGTTTTTTTAATTTGCGCTTTATCATCGGTGCTTATTTTTTCAGAAAAACCGATTTGCAAACGCGATGCAGTATTCACATCTTTAATATCCTTCAGCATAGATGAAACAGTATCTTGCAGTTTATTATACTCTGATGTAAATTTTTCTTGAGTAATTATATTTACTTTTTGATCGTGCGTAATATCTACCAAGCCTTTTTGAATACTTAAAAGTCCCGCTTGCATTTCGTGCGTACCGTTTGAATTCGCCCAAGTAATAAAATTTTCTAAGGCTTGATCGAGTTGCTTGGCATCAATTAATTTTTGAATGCTGTTTTTAAATTCACTTATCGTGTCCAGTTTTTCAATTGTCTTTAACGCACCGTTCATAAACGGTTGCATGACGTCGCCTTTACCGTAAGCTAAAATTTTCGGCCGTTGTTTATCAGTTTTTAAAGAAATGGTTTTATAAATTTCGGAAAACAAATCCGAATAACTTAGCGTCTTATCCGAGTTGCTTTCAAGTACTTCTATAACAGTTCCCGTAAAAATTGCAGCCGAGTACTTATCTTCGGGCATGCCATATTTTTTCCCATCTGTATATAGCATGGACAAAGATTTTTCACCTTCCGAACAACCGAAAAACACAATCGCATTTTGATGAGTTTCTAAAAGTTTTATAAGTGTCGGGCTGTATTCATTGCAAATCACAAAAAGATTCGGTGCCTTTAAATAAAGTGCTATTTTTTCATCAGACGCTTCAACGCTGTAATGAAACGCAACAGCTAAATCTTTTAATTTAAAATGACGCGATAAATCGGCAATATTCCAATTGTCGGCAACTACTCTACTTGTCAAATATTTTTGAAAAACAGTTTCATCACCTGCTGTATCAAAAGCATAAACAATGGCAGGGTTGTTGGTTTCATTTTCTTTTTCAAACGCTTCTTTCAAAAATATTTTTTTCGTATTGTTAGAAGACCCGAGTATAAAAGGCCTTTGTTCTATCACTTGTTTTTTTATGGCTTCTCTAACTGCACCAAACAATTCGTCGTAACTTATTTTAGGTTGTGCATTTAATTTTTTTACAATTTCATAAGTAAAAATGCCTTGTGTTTTATTGCCAATTTTCATTTCTTTTGCCGTTTCACTTGTCGAACAAGCGTTCATCGCAACCATGTTGTAGGGCGTTTCCGTAAAAAAACTATAAGATTTACAGCAGTCTAAGAAAAAAACAAAATTCAAATTCGGATATGCTTTAACAGTCGTTAACAAATCATCGCCTTTTAAATAACTGTCAATTTCTTTTTCGTTAATATATTTAGCTCCGAATAATAAAAGAACGCCGATGTTCTTTTCAGATGTTTGGGTACTTTGTTGTTGTTGAGAATTAATACCAAAGTTAGAAGAATTAGGAATTGAAACAGATGTATCAAGAATTTCAGTATCCAAACCCGAAAAACTAAAAAATATAAAATCACCTGCTGCTGCTTGACTTGCAATAAATTTGAATTGCTCTAAAACACCGCTTTGCGTAGCTTGTTCGTTGCAGAGTTTGGATATTTTTAGCGGATCATCGTCCAAAGTCTTATAATTTGTTGTCAAAAAATTTTCAATCAAATCAACATCATTGCCCGAACCTTTTAATTTTGGCAGTGGTGCGTCATAATCATTAATGCCGACGAGCATTGCCCAGATTTGAGATTTTTTTGTCGGAACATCCGGTTTTTTAAACGGTAAAACTTGTAAAATACCTTTGTTCACCAAATTACTCGGTAAACGCAAAAGCGAACTGTTTGGCAGTTGTTCCAAAGAAATTGAAAACCCCGTGTCTTTTACTTTTTGTTGAATTTGATTTTCCGGCGCATTAATATATCCACCTTTCAACGCGATGCTGAATTGCAAGAGCGGATAAAAAGTAGAATTATTCACCGCATTGCATCCTTTTTCTTGAATGGCAAATAATTCTAAAAGGTCGCGCAACCGCAAAATTTCTGAACGATTATCAATGGTTTGACTCTCACGCAATCGTTGTACAATCGCATTTAACGTCGCTGTCGGATTATCGGTCGCATCGGCATTCCAAACTAAA
>JAYTNA010000724.1:0-4243 GCA_043748865.1 Saprospiraceae bacterium | reverse complement strand
CATGAAAATTAATTTTCATGCGCGATATTTTTTGTGCGTTTAAATTTTACAAATTAATCTTTTTTGACGGCTGATAGCTGGCGGCTGACGGCTATTGGCTAAAATTAATTATCAACCGCATTCATTATCAAAGCCCGAAAGCGATTGCTGTTATTGTGATCATCAATGCGTTGCGTTTGTTTCATGATCACGCCGATAATTTTTTCTTTCGGGTCAGCAAAATAATTGGTGTTAAAATAGCCGCCCCAAGTAAAAGTATTTTCGTCACCGAGTCCGCCTTCCGATTGTCCTTTCGCTGTCACTAAGCCAAATGCCAAACCGTAATTTTGATCTACTTTTGCACCACCCAATAAATCACCTACTTGATTCATCATCATGCTCTCGATAGTTTTTCTGCTCAAAAGACGTTTGCCATTCAATTCGCCGTTGTTTAGATACATTTGTAGAAACGTGGCGTAATCGCGCGCCGTACTCGACAGCCCGGCACCGCCCGAAAAAAATGTTTTTGCACCGGTTATCGGGTATTTTGTATCATAAAAATTATCCGTGAAGCGCGTCCAATTATCTCCGGTTTTGGTTTGCACTTCAACCATACGCGATGCTTTTTCAGACGGCAAATAAAAATAAGTATCATTCATGCCGAGCGGTTCAAAAATATGTTTTTTCAGATATTCGTCGAACTTCATGCCCGACATAATTTCTATAAAATAGCCCAACACATCCAAACCTTCAGAATAAGTAAATTTTTCGCCGGGTACATGATGCAAAGGTAGTTTGGCTAATTTGCGAATGTTGTCGCCGATATTTACGGGTTCAGTCGTGAATAAATCAACGATACCGGCTTTTTTATAAATGGCTTTGAAACGCGGGTCGCCGTCAATTACGCCATAACCTACACCGGAAGTATGCGTGAGTAAATTTCTGATGGTAATTTCTTTTCCGGCCGGTTTTGTGGTGTAAGTAGTGTCCGACATTGTTAAACTGTCCAACACCGTCGGATTTTTGAATTCCGGAATATATTTTGAAATCGGATCATCGAGTTGAAACAAACCTTCTTCCCAAAGCATCATCACGGCAGTTGACGTAATGGCTTTTGACATCGAAGCGATGCGAAAAATATCATCGGTTTTCATCGCACGTCCGGAAGTATTATCCGCCGAACCAAACGCTTTATGATAAATAATTTTTCCGTTGCGACAAACAATTGCCACGGCTCCCGGAATTTCTTTATCATCAACAGATTTTTGTAAAAAAGAGTCCATCCGTTTCAATCTTTCAGACGACATACCGACGCTTTCCAGCCCGGCATCAGAAAGCGGCATTGATTTTTGACCGGCATTAGTTTGAGCGAATAAAGAAATTTGTAAAAAGAGTAAAGCGAAAATTAAGTTTTTCATTTTATTTTGTCTGGTTGTTTTTATTTTATCAATCAAAACTAAAATTAAATTTCCGAAGTTTTTTATTTTCGGTTAGTTTTAACTCAAAAAAAAAATTCAAAAAAAACCAAGATTACAGGATTTAAAGATTTCAAAGATTATTTCAAAAAAATTTCAAAAAAAAATTTCAAAAAAATTCGAAAAAAAAAACTAAGATTACAGGATTTAAAGATTATAAAGATTATTTCAAAAAAAAAATTTCAAAAACCTGGCATTCATCATTCATCATTACTTTATATCGCTTGAATAATATCATACTGTGTTAAAATAAACATCGAACCGGCTTTATCGTAGGTGATGACTGCAGGAATTTTTTTTGAAATATAGCGATTCAATTGTTTCGCCGGCAAATCTTCGGAAACGACAGGAAAAGGCGCATCCATGATCGTTTCTATTTTTTCTTCAGCATGGTGCAACGGATTTTCTAATAAATAAGTCAGAACAGAATTTTCAGTGATGGCTCCGACAATTATTTTTTCATTGATGACGGGCATTTGTGAAATATCATTTTTCTTCATCAAACTGAAAACTTCGCGCACGGTATGTGCCGGCGAAACCGCGAAAAAATCTAAAGATTTTTTTCCGGCGATAATATCTTTGACTTTCAATTCATCTTCCAAGAAACCGCGCTCGCGCATCCAATCATCGTTGTAAATTTTGGCAATGTAGCGCGTACCGTGATCATGAAAAATAACTACGACGACATCATCTTTTGTAAAATGATGTGCCAATTGCAAAACGCCCGCCATCGCCGAACCCGCCGAATAACCCATCAATAAACCTTCTTCACGCGCCATACGTCGTGCCATGAGTGCGCCGTCTTTGTCTGACACTTTTTCAAATGCGTCAATCAAATCGAAATCAACGTTTTTTGGCAAAATATCTTCGCCGATACCTTCTGTTATGTACGGATAAATTTCAGTTTCATCAAAAACACCGGTCTCTTTATATTTTTTGAAAACAGAACCGAATGTATCAATTCCCCAAATTTTTATTTTCGGATTTTGTTCCTTTAAATACTTTGCCACACCCGAAACAGTTCCTCCTGTTCCGACACCGACAACCAAATGCGTAACTTTACCTTTTGTTTGCGTCCAAATTTCAGGTCCTGTTGATTCATAATGTGCAATGCGATTGCTTAAATTATCGTACTGATTCATCCAACAAGAATTGGGCAATTCCAAACTCAAACGCTCTGCTACCTTATAATAAGAACGCGGATCAGTCGGTTCAACATTCGTCGGACACACAATAACTTCTGCGCCGAGTGCTTTCAAGACATCAATTTTTTCTTTCGATTGTTTGTCCGTTGTTGTAAAAATGCAACGATAACCGCGCACAGTCGCCGCTAAAGCTAAACCCATACCTGTATTGCCGGAAGTACATTCGATAATAGTGCCGCCCGGTAAAAGTCTGCCCGCTGCTTCAGCATCATCCACCATTTTCACAGCCATGCGATCTTTGATACTATTTCCGGGATTAAAAGTTTCCACTTTCGCTAAAACCAAACAAGGTAAATCGGCAGTAATTTTATTGATACGAACGAGCGGCGTATGACCGATGGTTTCGAGAATATTTTTTTTGAATTGCATAAAAAAAATGAGCAATGAACGATGAAGAATAAATAATTTCAAATTGTTTAATCAGATGCAAATATCGAAAAGAAAATTGGTTTGGATTAAATAAAAAAGCGAAGCACCAAAATTAATCGGTTGCCTCGCTTTTTTTTAATTCCGGAAAAATTTTATTCAATCATAGAAATCGTACCGGTGTGCAAATCATAATAAGCTCCGACGATTTTAATTTTGCCTTCCTTTTCCAACCGGTTTAACAGTTCACTTTTAGCTCTGATAATAGAAATATTATTTTTTACATTGCTTTTGCAAACTGCATCAACAAGCGCGGCATTCTTAGAATTTTTTTCACCGACCATTTTATTGTTTTGAGCAACAGCCGGTTTTATTTTTGTAACTAAAGCCGTGATATTACCTTCTTTAACATTGTCAACAGCTGCTTTAACGGCTCCGCAACTTTCGTGACCAATCACCATAACAAGTTTTGCCCCGCCATGCTCGGTAGCATACTCCATACTGCCGAGAATATCTTCGTTAACAATATTGCCGGCAACTCGTGCCACAAAAACATCGCCGATACTTTCGTCGAAAACTTCTTCAACCGGCACGCGACTATCAATGCAAGAAAGAATAATGGCTTTAGGATTTTGTCCGGCAGCACCACTCTTTACTTGTGCTTGAAGGTTGTGGGATGTTAAAGTATTAGCAATAAATCTTTTATTTCCGGCTAATAATTCCTGTAATACCAAATCGGGTGTCATTTTGTCTCTGGCTTCTTTTGAGATAACTTCCGAAACGCCGGCAATAATTGGTGCTTTATCTTCCGGCTTTGCAACCGTTTTTGCTGCATTGTCACAGTTCGAAAATGACAGAGCTGTAAATAAGCTCAAAAAAGAGAATTGAATTAGTTTTTGCATTTTAATTGTTTAATAAATTTATTTATGAAAATATGGTTTAGCATTATTAACATTTGGAAATGCAAAACTATAAATAAAAATACAATCGGAAAAAGAATAAGCAGATTTTTAAATGAAATTTTTATTTTAATTTGGTAGCTGAAAAAGGCGACAAACCGGAATCATTATTTTTCAATTTTTTATTTTTTTTTCATGTCAAAAAATTTATTTTAATTCCTTTTTTGGTAGTGATTTAAAATGTATGCTATGGTTGTTTAATAAAAAATAGTTGTTTTTCAACAAAAGAGGGCAAAACCACATTGAATTTGTATGTGCG
>JAYTNA010000723.1:0-2612 GCA_043748865.1 Saprospiraceae bacterium | reverse complement strand
CCGCCGCAATATATGGACGGCACTATGTTTGCACAAATGGCGTTGTCTGCCGTTGCGCGATTGCAAGAACAAGCAACAATGGGGATTTTGATTGATGTATTGCGTGGTTCTGCTCGACAAGAAATTTTGGAAGCCGGTTTCGACAAAATAAAAACTTACGGTGCGGGCAGACAATATATGGCGATGGAATGGCAATCGTATATCTGGCAAATTTTGCAATTAGGTTATCTCGAAATTGCTTACGACGATAAACACAAACTTAAACTCACGGAATTAAGTCGAGAGGTGTTGTTCAACGGTGCAAAAATTGAATTGTATAAATTCATAACTACTAAAGAACGCGAAGCACTCATCAAAAAATCTATTGCCGTTAAACCCGAACCCCGTTCAAAAACGCGTAACGAGTTGTTTCAGTTTTTGGCAGAATATCGGCGCGAATTGGCGTTGTCGCGCGGTGTACCTCCTTATGTAATTTTTTCGGATGCTACGCTGCAAGATATTTCTTTGGATATACCGATGAATGAAGATGAATTTAGAGACATCAGCGGTGTGGGTGAGCAAAAATGGTTACAGTACGGACAATTATTTATTAACCGCATACAAATTTTTTTAGACAGTCATCCGACTTTCATAATGCCGCCGAAAGTGTCGAAAGAAAAAAAAGTATATGCTCCAAAGGAACGCACACCTCCAAAACAGAAAGAAATTTTTTTGCCAACACATCTTCAAACGCTGAAACTTTACTCCGATGGTTTGAGCATTGAAGACATTGCAGCGCAACGAATGTTTTCGGTCGGCACTGTTTACACGCATCTTTTAAAATCTTATGAAGAAGGTGAACAGGTTAATATCTTAGAGTTTATCAGTCAAAAAGAATGTGATAAAATTGCCGCACTCGTGCCGACGCTACCCGAACCGTTGCGCTTAAGAGATATTTTTGAAAATTTCGGCGGCGAGATTTCTTATGAAAAAATACGTCTGGCATTAGCATATCGAAATTCTATGATGGTGTGATAATGGGTTATTGATTATTGATTATTAGTTTGCTGATAACTGATAAATGCACTTAGGGTCAAATAAAGACTACCCTTATTCGTCAATATAGTTTGAAAGACTTTTTAAAAAATTTTATTCGACTTAATGACGCGCAATAAATTAAAAAAACAAGTTGAAACCACATTGCCCACTGATTGGGGAAATTTTAAAATAATCGCTTACGCTCGAAAAAAAACGGAACAAATGCCGCATTTGGCATTTGTAACGCTTAGACCTTTCGATAAAAAAGAATCGATATTGGTGCGCATTCATTCGGAGTGCATGACGGGTGATGTTTTTCACTCGCACCGTTGCGATTGCGGTGAACAGTTGAATGCAGCGATGAAGCGCATTCAGGTTGAAGGCGGCATGCTTATTTATTTGCGACAAGAAGGCAGAGGGATCGGTTTAATTAATAAACTCAAAGCCTATCGTTTGCAAGACGTGGGATTAAATACGGCAGAAGCTAATATCGAACTTGGATTTGAACAAGATGCGCGGCATTACGGTGATGCAATTACTATTTTGACTGATTTAGGTATTTCTAAAATTCGGTTGCTTACGAATAATCCATTAAAAATGGACGAATTGCAAGCGGCAGGTATTGAAGTTGTTTCACGGGAACCGATTATTATTAAACCGCAACCGGAAAATAAAGATTACTTAGATACAAAAAGAGAAATAATGGGACACTTTTTATAATTAACAATTTATAATTATTAATTCGGATTGAGAAATTAACCTTGTTTCGTTGCGCTCGCATCCACCGTTTTCAATTCATCTAAATGATGACGATACCAATTAACACCGGCATAATTGCTATTGATATTGTAGATTTCCGGTTTTTGGCGCAATAAATTTAAAATATCTGCGCAAGAAAAATGCGGATTAGTTGGGTATAATTCTTCATACACGCGTTTTATGAATTGATAATCGGCTTCGTAATCAATCGTAAAACGGTGACTCATAGAATAATCTTTACCGGTTGCCCAAGTAAAGTTTGCCAATCTGAATTTGTCCGGATTTTCCCAAATATAAGGCGTGGTGTGTTCCAATTCTAATGGACGCGTAGCTTCTTTCCAAGCACGCGTTAAGCAAGCACGGGTCATAATCTCAACGTCGTTACCGTCCGGAAAAGTGGCAGGATGTAAATTGCCGACAAAATCGTATTGCCCTAAAGTTTTTTTATAAAAATCAATCACTTCGTCTACGATACGTGGGTCAATAAGTGGGCAATCTGAAGGAATTTTTATGCAAGCATCTGCTTCAAAATGCAACATCGCTTTGTAGTGCCTGTCGAGTAAATTATTTAAACTGCCTCTGAAACAGTTGAAGCTTTTTTCTTTACAAAATTGTTCAACCGCATCGTCGGCGGATTCTTCGGATGTAGCGACAACGAGGGTGACTTTGTTTTTAATTTGTCGTAAACGCTCCATCTGCCGATACAAAACCGTTTCACCAAGAATATCTTTCGTAATTTTTCCCGGCAATCTCGACGAGGACATACGCGCTTGCACAACGATTATGATTAATGGCTGATGACTGATGATTGATGGTTTGATTTTAGTTAAAATTTG
>JAYTNA010000722.1:0-5945 GCA_043748865.1 Saprospiraceae bacterium | reverse complement strand
CGGAAAATCTAATTTTTTATTGTCGAGCCACCAAGGAGAATACGTGTGCATTCCGCCGACACCATCTTCGTTGTATCGTTTTCTATCTAAAAGCGACGGCACAAATGCCATACGCCAAACGCCGGTTGAGTCATTCAAATATTTTCCGACAACGCCACTCGAATTAGCCAAACCTTCCGGAAAACGCGCAGATTTTGAATTAAGTAAAAGTCGTGCCGATTCGCAAGCACTTGCCGCAAGCACTACAATTTTTGCGTTGATTGTTTTTTCGGTCATCGTAACTTTATCAATGAAAGATACGCCGGTTGCTAATCCGGTTTTCGCATCAGTCATCACTTCACGCACCATCGCGTTTGTAATTAAATCTACATTACCGGTTTTTATTGCCGGTTTTACGAGGGCTGATGATGATGAAAAATCGGCAGCTACAATACAACCGCGGTTACATTGTCCGCAATAAAAACAAGACCCACGCTCATCGTTAATCGGTTTTGTGAGAATGGATAAACGCGATGGAATTGTAGTAATACCCAAACGTTTTGTAGATTTTGAAATCATCAATTCATGCAAACGTGGTTTGGGTGGCGGTAAAAAATCGCCGTCGGGTTCGTTATATAAACCTTCTTTAGAACCAAAAACGCCGAGCAGTCTATCAACTTTATCGTAATACGGTTTTATGTCGTCGTAAGAAATAGGCCAATCTTCACCCAAACCATCTTTACTTTTTGCTTTAAAATCATCGGGACCGAAGCGCAAAGAAATGCGTCCCCAATGATTTGTGCGTCCGCCCATCATACGCACACGAAACCAATCGAATTCTGTTCCGGCTTTGCGCGTATAAGGTTCACCTTCAAGCGACCAACCACCCCAAGCGGCATCGAAATCGCCGAAATTGCGAAATTTTGTCGAAGCACCGCGTCGCGGCGATTCCCAAGGCCATTTCAATTGCGTTTGGTATTTCGGATCTGTCGGATCGTAATATCCGCCGGCTTCAAGTAAAGCGACTTTTGCACCGGATTTTGCGAGTGTGTAAGCTGCCATGCCGCCGCCTGCACCTGAGCCGACAATGATAGCGTCATACTTTTTTGATTCGAGTATATTCATTAACAGATTTTGGTTGCGTGAATCCAATATTTTTTTGTTAGCGATAAAACTAATTTTAATTTTTCGGCTGACAAAATTTTTCAAAAAATTTCGTGATTTTTATTTTAGTTATTTTGCATAAAAATAAAAATGCGACGATCAATTAATTTGATCATCGCATTTTTTTTTAGCTTTCGGCAATTTTTTTTATCTGAACTAAAATTGGTTGCCAACCCACACCTTTATTATAGGCTTCATTATATCTACGTTCACCTTCTGCTACTGTATTATAATCTGCTTGCGTAACAGTGAGAATAGTTTTGCCTGCTTTTTCAGATAATTTATAAGTCACCGTCAAATAATTTTCAAGGATATCCGGCATTGTTGAGAACGGATCAAAAACTGTATAAGCCAGAATTTTTTTCGGGTTATTAGCTGCGATGTTTCCTTTTACAAATACAGTATCTTTGCCTTCATAAAAAGCAGACCAAAGTAAAGTATCGCCAACTTTCCAATCAGAAATAGTGGCGCAACCGAACATATATTTTTTCGTTTGCTCCGGATTCACCAAAACATCCCAAACTTTTGAAGCCGGAGCATGAATAGTGATAATGTTTTTTATAATTCGTTTTTTCATTCTTTTGATTACTTATCGCACTATCACTAATTTTCCAATCCCTTTTTTAAAATACGCGTCTGTTCCTGCATCGTATTTTTCAAAATCTGTTCCATCACTTTTTTTAGCGATGACGCGATATAAATATACACCGTTGGCGAGCGGACTTCCAAATTCATCAGTACCATTCCAAACATAATCTGTCATGTGCGTACCAATATGAAGTGCGCCGACTTCGTCTTGTGTGATTTCACGCACTACTTTTCCGGAAACGGTCATGATTTGAATTTTGAAACGCGCCGGTACATCTGTTCCGGTTAAAGTGAAAACAAAGCGCGTCGCATTTGAAAACGGATTCGGATAATTTAAAACGTTGGATATTTGCGATTTTGAAATTACGTTGAAATTAATCGAGTAATCCGTCGCACCGGAAGCATTGCCCGACACGTCACGTGCTTGAACGATGAGTTTGTAAGTACCGTCAAGCGTAAAAATCGGTTTCCATTCAATAGACGCTTTATTTTCTTTACTACCTGCAACAGCCGGAATAAAACGAATACTCGGATCGGTAAGCGACAATTGTACTTTTGTTCCATTCGGAGAGACAACGAAAAGCCTGAACAGCGACGTATCGTTCAATAAATAAAATTTATTTTCGTCTTTCAAATCAATTTTAACCAAAGGTTTCGGTGAGACAATATCATTATTCAAAATGCGCAAACCATCGAAAGTGACATCGAGTAACGGATTGCGTTTGTCTTTATCCACAAAACTTGTTGTTTGAATAAAATTATTAAAACTGTAAAGTTCCGGTTGCGATGGTGTTGGATTGACTTCAAGTGCCATTTGTTGCTTACCGCTTAAAGTTTTTGTATCGCTCTTAAAGTTCACATTAAACGTATTACCTTTTGTAAGCGGTGCATATTTTTGTTTCACAACACGTTTCGCATTACTTACATCAGTGAGTGTTATATTTACGCCGACACTATCGACTGCGTCAATATTAGTCACATTTTCAACCGCTACAGACCAACGCAATGTGTCGCCTTGCTGAATGGTATCTTTATAAAAATTATAAAAGGCATTTGGATTAACGGCAAAATCCGGCAAGCCTTTCGCATAAATACGCCATGAGACAAGTTGCGGACTAACGCGATAAAATGAATCGCGTGTATTAAAAACTAATTTCAAATACGGATATTTTACGGCATCAATACCGGACAAATCAACCGTATTCGTTTTAATCGTTTTAATTAAAGATGTTTCAATAGTTTTATTCACATCTAAGCCTATCACATCAAATGAAACTGTATCGGCTTCCGGATGCGCCGTAAAATTATATTTTAATTCTAATGATTGCCAAGATTTTGATGGACCTAATGGCGGTGAAGTTAATTTCCCTTTATTGCCCGTAGCTTGCAAATTAAAATCTTCTTGCATACCGTCCGAATAAAAATTCCAAAGATGTTCTTTGTACGGTTTTTTTGTGCTGTTATTGTAGGCATACATATAAGGTGCAGCCACACCTTTGTTTACAAGTTGTCGAATTAGTTTAGCACCTTTGTTTTCCAAACATTGAAAAACATTTGTGCCGAAATAAATAGAATCTGCCGCCCAAAGTTCCGGATGCAAATTAGAAGTATCGGAACCCAAACAAGAAAAAATAAGTATGTGGTCATTAGCAGGAGCTACCTTGTTTAAAAAATCTATAAAACCTTTTCTGCCAACAATACTGCTTGTATCCGTCATATCAAAACGGAAAGTGCGTAAATTATAGTTTTGCGGATTCGGAGAACCATAATTCACTAAGCCGGGATATTTCACAAAATCTGTCGGATTCCCCTTGCCGTAATTCACAAGCGGATAAGTCGGGTCTATTGAATCAAATACCATAACGTAGAATGCGGCATTGATGTAACCCCAGTTACTTCCTAAATCTGAACCATTAGCAACGATGTTCGGATGGCGAACCGGTACGGCGAAATTATCTTTAATCTGAATCGGAATATCTGTTTTATCGAAAATGAATTGGCGGCTATCGCTTGGAAGTGTTAAAGTAGAAAAATTACCTTTTACAAATTGATAATAATGAGATTGATTCCAACCATCGCTTTTTGCGCCGGGTAAATACACAAACGAACTGTTTTCCCAAACAAAAGTGAGTTGCGGAGAAGTACTATCAACGGAAACGCGCCAATAATAAACGGTACTGTCGCGCCAAGCAACATTAGGTTGCCATTTTAAAACACCGCCTTTTTGATTGATGACTGTGCGTTGCTTTAAAGTACTTGAAAAATTTTCAGTCGTATCAATTTCAAAAACATAATTTTGAACAACTGCCAGCGGGTTTGAAGTTGAAGCCTTCAAAACAATCGGTACAGTATTGACGATTGAATAATTTGAAGGAAAAACCGGTTTAGTTTTATTATCAAGTACATAAAATGGTAAACCAATATCGCCGGTTGTTAAGGTCAGATCATTATTAATATCTGCTGCCGGTGATGGTCCTTCAATTATCTTTTTATTGGCGTTGACTGTAATCAATATTTTATTCAATCCAACGACATCATTTTTAGGCATCGGAACTGTGATTGAAGCCGAATAGCGATAAGCAGGAGCCGAAATTTTCAGCGTCGGTAAATTTAATTGCGTACCGTTTGGCAATTGTTGTTTTATTGTGACAGTGAGTGTATCGTTTACAACCGCGCCTAAGTTCAGTACATCAAAATTAATTTTGAAACTGTCTAATTGAGCGTTTAAAACATTTGGCGTGATTTTTACACTGCTTGGATCAACTAAAAAATCCGGTTTAGGATTATAATTAATTTTCACTGCCGGATCGCCATTGAGTGTCAATTCTTGAATAGCAGATTGCAACCCTAAATCATTTGTGCTATTGAATTTATCAATGTTTTTAGCTGTCGCTTTTATTTGCTCGCCGATACTTTTTGTATAATTATCCGTGCCGATATTTTTATACAAGATGTTCCCTAAACTTGTAAGTCCGGAGACATAAGAAGTGCCTGTGGTGCCTATAAAAGCCAACATTCCTTTATTTTTATAGAATACCATATTTTCACTCACACCGCCCAATCGCTGAAATAAATTACCGGCAGCACAACCGAATGCTACCAAGACCGGATATTTTCCGGTATTGGTGAGGTAGGTTGGATTGTCAACATCAAAATCAAGCGTACCTGTGGCAGAGTGTCCGAAAAAATTAATTAAAGATGCACCTTTATTGATGGCGTTATAAACCTCATCTGTTTTGGCATCATAAACCGGATCATCGCTGTATTTATAAAAAGTAGTCACATTCGCACCCCAAGTACTGTTAGATAGTTGTCGACTGAAGCCGCCGGTATATTCTTTAATTGCTGAACTTATATTGCCGCCACTGCTCAGTGTGATGATGTTTTTCATCCAATCACGCGCTTCGGCTGTTTGCGGTGCGTTGTTTTGAGCGTTTTCATGCGCTTTTACTTTTTCTAAATAATTGGAAATATCTACGGGTTGGATAGCAGAGATACGCCCGATTGGAATCACGGGTTCGACAGTAGTATTTGAAGCTCCGAATAAAATATCTGAACCGGGATAGCCCCAGGTCGGTACATCAAAAGCAGGTGTTTGCGCTAATTGATCGGTTGAACGCACGGCAGTATAATCGCGCCCTTTACCTATCAAAACAATGAATCGCGGATTAGACCAATTTTTTTTAATGTAGTGAATGTAATTGCGTAATGACATTATGTGCCGAACCGAACCGTAACCGAATTGATCATAAAGTTGTCGTACATCAACAATAACAGATTTGAATGCACCACCTGCCGATGTGTTTCTGTAATTGGCGTAATCTTGAATCGTACCGCTCTTTATCAATCTGTCGGAAGAAAAAATAATATAATCGCCGGCATCTTTTTTTAAATCCGTAAACGTAACAGATACCGGTGCATTTGCCGATAAAGTGTTTGAAGCCCCGACTAAAACTAATTGTCTATTTACTACTGAAGACGGTAGAGCTATTTTTATTTTTCCGACATCTAAGTTAGCCGTCATCCGCGTTCCGTTAGTCACATCATACAAAATTGGATTCGCAGTGCCGGCATTGAAATTATCTATTTCTAAGTATTTTACAATATTTGAAGCAGGTACATTAAATTCAAAATAATTTTGTCCTTCAAAATTAAAAGTGTGAGCATAAGTGAGCGTAGCTTGACCAACGGAGTTGTAATCGCCCGTTGGTCCG
>JAYTNA010000721.1:0-3415 GCA_043748865.1 Saprospiraceae bacterium | reverse complement strand
ATATAGTCATGCGATATTAGCTATTAGCAGTCAGCTATCAGCTATCAGAAAAAATGATTCTGGTAGCTGATAGCTGACTGCCGAGTTAAATCTAAGTTAAAATAAAAAACGGTGCAAAACTAATCGAAAAAATAACGTCTTAATGGTAAATGTCAATTTAGATATCACAAAGACAACTGTTTTTAAAAAAAATCCTAATGTATAAGTTATTTCGTTTTATTTTTACAATTTTATTGGTACAATTTAATTCATTAAATATCATGGCACAACCTACGGTAACACTCCGTCCAGAAATACAAACATTGGTTGATAATCTTGAACACGGCAATAAAATTGAAACTTCAACTATCGGTTTTGCCGGTTTGCCGTCGCCCTTGTGGGCGGATTATAATTCTCTGGTTGAAAAAGCGACGCATGAAGAATTGCTTTCTCTACTTACACATAAAAATTCGGTGGTGCGTTGCTATACTTTTCAAGCATTGGTCGTTTTAAAAGATAAAAATGTGCGCATTATCGCCGAAAGTTTCAATAACGATAAAAATTCAGTGATGATTGTCATGGGTTGCGTGATTTCAAAAATTACTGTTGAAGCTTTTTGTCATGATATAATTTCTATCTTTCCTAAATATGCGATTGACAGAAGACGATAGTTAATTACAAATTTCGGATTCTGAATATTAACTTTTATATCATCAACTTCGTCGAGTGTTTATGTCTCGTCGAGGTTTTTTATTCCAAAATATGTTGCTTATTTGCTTCATATCTGCGCTGATATTATTCATTTGCTTTACTGTGGGAAAAACGTTTCTGACAGCAATAAGTGCTGAACACACATTGATACCTGCCGATTTTATTTTTGTTGGAATGGCGCTTGTTAATACCTTTTTTGCAACTTATTCCTTGTTCTTTAAAACCGATTTCAAACCTTTTTTAATTTTATTTGTCGTTTGTGTAGTATTGACATTTGTTTTTAAAGAAAAAATATATACAGGATATTATACTAAAGCTACCGGTTACACGCTTCCATTCGCCCTCATTATTTATTTTTTGGCAGCCTCGGTGCCGATCCACTACGACAGCGGTTTATACCATATTCAAGCACTGAAATGGATTGAGGAATATGCTGTTGTTCCGGGTCTCGGCAATTTGCACGCGCGATTAGCTTTTAATCCGAATTTATTTAATTTAACCGCAGGATTTTCCTTTTCCCAATTTTTCAATCAGCCGATTTACGCCGTTAATAGTTTTTTCAGTATCGTTTTTTTGTATTTTTTGTTGACCATTTTTTTTGACAAAAATTTAAACTTACCGATAAGTATTTATATTTTTATATTTTTATTGTGTGCTTTTTCGATTTTATTTATTGATGCGCGCGTATCCTATCCGACCGCCGATTTAGCAGCCGGTTTATTACCGTTTTATCTGTTTATCCGTTATTTAATTGCTTTAAATGCACCGGAACAAAAAAGCAAGTCGCCTTTTCCTTCCGAATTGATTGTCGTTTTTATTATCCTTGCGGTTTATATCCTTACCATCAAAATAAGTTCTTTACCAATTTTGTTGCTGCCGATTTTATTGTTATTCCGATTTAAAAATACTTTTGATAAAGGTTTACTTATATACGCTTTTGTAATTACCGTATTCATTGTATTACCTTGGCTCACCAAAAACTATTTTCTTTCCGGCTACTTAATTTTTCCCGTTCCGAGTATTGATATTTTTAATCCGGATTGGAAAATACCGATTGCGGCAGTAGATTTTGAACGCAGGTCAATTATTGATTGGGCAAAAATAGCAAGTACGAATTTTTCGGAAGTTGAAAAAATGCCTATAACTGAATGGTTCCCGACTTGGTACAAAAATATCAGTAGCACTTGGCGTATAATGGTTGCCTTAGCGTTTACAAGTCCGATTTTATTTGGATTACAGTATTATTTCAATAAAAAAATACGTACCCGAAATGATATTTTAATTATCTGGTTGACTTCTTTTGTCGGTACTTGTTTTTGGTTTTTCACTGCTCCGGATGTGCGTTTCGGTTTTCCTTTTATCATTACTGCCGCATTTGCACCTATTCTTTTTTTAGGGAATTTATTTTTAAAACTCCGGAGAATAAACACAATAATCCGGACGACCGGAAAAAAAACCGTTCGACTATTATTGTGTAACTCACCATATATTTTTGTTGGATTACTTTTTGTGATTCATTTCAAACAATTTTTATTTTTACGACACAATCCACTTGAAATTCGATTTTTAAAACCGCTTGCACCCGATAGTCAAACATTTTATCGCTCAAAAGATGTGGAAGGCGCAGATAAAAATGTAGAGTTTTCAAATAAACCTATTGAATACGAGATAAAGAGAATCGGTAATTTTAATTTATTTGTTCCCATTAATGACGATAGATGTTATTGCCAACCTTTGCCTTGTACACCTTACTATAATGTTAATCTCATTTTGCGTGGCGAAACTTTGCAAGAAGGATTTCGAGTAAACAAAAATTAAAAATTAAGATTAATATTATTGTTGATGTTTTAGAAATTTTTTATAAATTTGTAGAACCAAAAAATTTAGGCACAGCAAATTCATTAAATTCACTAAAATTATCAATCTTGAAACTCATTTTATCCCTCGCGCTCGTGTTTTGTTTCAATATTTACTTCACTTCAGATGTTCATTGTTCATTGTTCCAAGCAGCATTTTTAAACGTTATTGTATCTCATCAATTAAATGAAACTTTGTGACGGAAGACGAACTCGTAAAAGGTTGTAAACAAGAAGACCGTCATTGCCAACGCATCGTTTTTGAACGATTTGCAGGCAAAATGATGACAGTTTGCCTGCGCTATGCTCGTCATCGCTTGGAAGCAGAAGATATATTGCAAGATGCGTTTGTGAAAATCTATAATAACATTCAATCTTTTCAAGGTAACGGTTCATTTGAAGGATGGATTCGACGCATCGTAGTCAACACAGCACTGCGCGATATTCAAAAATCCAGTTTTAAAAATGAATTGATTGGTTTAGAAAATACAATTGAAGCAACTGAAGAACCGACAGCTATTTCTCGGCTTTCGGAACAAGAAATTTTAAAACTCATCAGTTCTTTACCCGACGGCTACAGAACGGTATTTAATTTGTATGTTTTTGAAGATTTTTCACATCGAGAAATCGCGGGGCAATTAGGAATTGAAGAAAGTACATCGCGGTCGCAACTAACAAAGGCGCGGCAAATGCTGCAAATGCAAATGAAGAAATTATATTTTTAGGTATTAGCTTATTAGGTATTAGGTATTTGAAAAATTGATACCTAATACTTAATACACAATACCTAATACCTAAATATTATGTCCGATAATTTTACAAATTGGGAAAAAAATTGGCGAGAAAGATTGGATAATCACGCCTCTGAT
>JAYTNA010000720.1:0-1327 GCA_043748865.1 Saprospiraceae bacterium | reverse complement strand
ATGTCGAATGCGGTGAAAGAGATGGCGGAAGGCGAACTTTTACAAATAGAAAAAGCGCGACGTTTAGACATCAAAGAAAATATTTACTACGATATTATCCGCAAAAAAACCGCATCACTTATTGCTTCGGCGTGTGCTGTCGGTGCGGCTTCAACTACTTCCGATGACAATCAAATTGAAAAAATGCGTTTGTTCGGCGAAAAAATCGGTATCGCTTTTCAAATCAGAGATGATTTATTCGATTTCGGCACCGATGATGTCGGTAAACCGCTCGGCATTGACATCAAAGAAAAAAAAATGACACTGCCGCTCATTTACGCCCTCAATCAAACCGGCAAATCTAAACGCAACGAGATTATACGCCTCATAAAAAATGATAACGAAAAACCCGAAAAAGTAAAACAAGTCATAGATTTTGTGCGTGCCGGCGGCGGTTTAGCGTATGCAGAAACGGCAATGAAACAATATAGACAAGAAGCTTTCGATATTTTATTGCAATTTCCCGAATCCGAAATCAGACATTCTTTAGAACAATTGGTGATGTTTGTGACGGAAAGGAAAAAATAAAATGCCCGCACAAAAAAAGCGATACCCGATCCGGTAGTGAATCGGGTATCGCTTTTTTGTTTTTGTGTTAAAATATTTACCGGAAAATAGTTTTTCAATTAAAAAAGCGTATTTTTGTTTAAATTTTAAAAATAAAAAATGATGCGTGAATTAACGGTAAAAGTTTCTGATAGCCAGTTTGACACATTGGTAAGTTTTCTTGGAACTTTGCCTTATGTGCAGTTACCGCCGTCATTGAAAAAAAAGAATGATAAAGCACAAATTATTGAAAAAGCATCTTCTCCCGGTAAATTGAACTCAAAAAAAAAACCTTTTGATTTCGCTTCATTGGGTTCAATTGACCTCACGCCTTTAGATAAGAATGATGTTAAAGCAAATCACAGCATCAATTGGGAAAATTTTCAAGAAGTTATTGAGTTTTTTAAAGATATTCCGTTAGAAAATTATATCGAACAACATACCGAACTGCACAACGATTAAATTTTTATTGTGGTTTACATATTAGACACCAACATTTTAATCTATCTCATTCGAGAAAACCCGATTATCAGAACTGAACTTACGAGGCTCGGTATTTTTGAAGCCGAAAATACAGTTTCAATATCAATTGCAACATTCGGAGAAATTTTATCTTTCGCCTTGCAAAATAATTGGGGTGAACGCAAAAAAGATAACCTTACCAATTTAATTCTAAATTTACGCCCGATTCCTATCATTAAACGCGAATTGTTAGATGCTTATGCTGAAATTGATACTTACA
>JAYTNA010000719.1:0-3980 GCA_043748865.1 Saprospiraceae bacterium | reverse complement strand
CATTTAAACCCGGATATAAAGAAAAATTATTCTGTACACCCGTCAACCAATTCACACCGGCACCGGCATATTCTATGCTCGTGCCTATAAATCCGTTTGTTTTATCTTGCAAAGGTACAGTACCAACATCTTGCACTTGGTTGACGGCAATCGAGAAACCGTATTTAGCAACAATTTGCTCATTCAATTTTTCAATGGATCTTTCAGATCGAATAACTTTTCCTGTACTGTCGCTCAATTCCCAAAAACCGGAGGTAGCAGCTATCACGTCACCTACACTTGGGTTTAAGTTGGCTGTATCTCTTAAAGACAAACTATATGTACCATTGACAACATCCAAAGGATTTACAATTTTTACATTAATTGGTCCCCCACCGGGTTTATAAACGATGTTACCATCAAAACTGCCGTTGAGAATTTTTTGTAAAGTTTCTGCAGAAATATTTAAAAAATTATTGCCTGTACCTACGCCATCAACACGCGTAATAATCGGACCTTCACCGTAAATAGCATTTAAGTTAACATCCGTAATAGGACGCGGTAAAACGGTGTAAGGACTGCCCCCATTGTTTTGATCGCCAATATTTTTTCTGCCAATGACATAAGGCATGCGCTGACCAAAACCTGCCGCTACTTTCTCATCAAATTTCGCGTAATTGTTATAAGCAAACGCCACTGCGACGAAATAATATTTTTTATGATTCACAAGTCGTTTATCATCACCACTTGCAAATAAATCTTGTGTAATGCTAAAAGTATGATTGATACCTTTATTTGCACCGTCAACGGCTAAAACCGGTGTAAAAATTGTACGCCCACCGAAATTCGGATCGGGTGTCGAAGTCCAATTATATACTTTTGAAACGGTATCTTGTACATCCACTTCAGCAACTAAGCGCGATTTATCCGGATTTTCTAAGTCGGCAGAGCCGACATTGCCGTCGTGTAATTGATAGATTTTATAACCTTGAAAACGGTAAAGCGAATCATTTGTAAATTTCGGAATACGCAAACCTTTTTCTGTATAAAGTTCTTTGTAGTTATTTGATTCAGGGCGATTTGAAATAACCGCAATAATTTGTTTATCTAATTCGACGAAACTCAAATCCGGTGCGTCCGGTCCATCAAAAATTTTAAAACAATTATCGAAAAGGGCTTGAGCAATATCATCAGCTTCTTGTAAATTTACGATACTCGGATTCGGATATTTTTGATCAGCTACCCAAGGCAAGCCGACAATTAATTCATTAATTGCACCCGGTTTTAACTTGAACGGACCTGAAGCTTGAATAATGCGTCTGTCGCCGCATGGCAGTCCGGCAGAACTCATTGACCAACCTGAAGGATTATTCGGCGCATCAACGAAAGCGTATTTTACTTTTTTTGCGCTCGTGCCGGGTGCATACGCATTCCCGCCAAACGTGAAAGGCGTACCGTCTTTCCAACTACCGCTTAAATAATTATAATATTCCGTTGCTGTTGACGGATCGGTCGTAGCACTTAGAGGATTACACGTCTGCGGATTCAGATAATAGGTAAACGATGACATCCCGATTTCTTTACCAAATTCATTATTCGGTCCTCTGAAATAATCCACGCCGATTATCGGAATTTTACTGCAATATGTATTCACCCCTCTATCACAAACGCAACCGATTGTTCCGTCGAGATCATCTTGATTGTAGCAATAAGCCAAACTGCGCGTTGTATCGCAACCGACATAATCATCAGTATAGCAACCTAAATCAAAATCAATCCACATCGCAAAAAAAGTAGAATCAATATCTGTTTTCGACCGGTTGATAAGTTTGTAGCGTTGAAAAGTCATATCATTCAGCTCATCGTTCGATTTATAAGCGAATGCTTGAACCTGCACCTCCATTTGTATCGGCGTTGAACGCGAGGATTGCGTGTGTACACCACCGTTGTCATTATAAATCCAGAAGACCATGTGATCCGGATGCACATCAATATTACAACCTTTTATGTCAATCGTCGGATAATCGCCGGTACAAGGGTCGTAAAGACCGTCGCCGTTTTCGTCATGAAATTTTGCAAGTCCTTGCGCATCTTTAGGCAATGAAAAACGATGCACTTCAAAAAAATACGGGTTACCTGTTGCAGGCCAACCTTTTATAGAATTAGGAATACTATTACAATCAATTACCGGATTAGTTGGATTTATTGCTTTAGCTGCCGCCAATTTTTTCAAAAGGGTATCTACATCAGAACCGAAAACTTCAAAATGTTGATCCCATTTCTGACATACATCGGCACTCGTCGTTCCGTTTTGTGTGAGCGGACCGGGCCAAAAATCGGTGTGTGTCGCGTCGCGATAGGTTTGAACCGCTACTTTCAAATTACCCGCAGGATCGAGACCACCCAACCAAACTGCACCCGCAAAAACAGATGACACCGGTGTAGCACCGGTTGTTCTATCTACTTTTGGCACAACATAGCCGGCAATATTCAAATCCCACCAAACATCACCGCTGCCGAGTAGCGTTGCGCGGACGTTATTAATTTCCATATCAATTTTAGAAGTACCTTGCGCACAATCGGAGCGCGTAGAAACTTCCATTTCGTGCTTGATACCGGCTTTGAATGTGTCCGGATAACGGGCGAAGCAATGAACAATGAAAAATGAACAGTGAACAATTAAAAATATTTTTTTTATCATTGAATTTGACCATTAATAGGTAAAAAAATAATTCTTACAACAGGTTTTGTTATTCATCCATTCTTTTTAAACCGTCGTCGAGGTTTATATCTCTGAGCATTAAATAGTTATAATTTAGGCGTTTTTTTTAAAAAGCAAAGAGCTGCGTTCTCTCCGTAGAAAAAAGAAATAAAATGTTTTGAGGTGCAGCGCACCATTCTCTCGGAAAAGAGAACGGTGCGCTGCACCTCAAAACGACTATTGCTTATTTTTTTACCAAGAGAACGGTGCGCTGCACCTTTAACTATAACTACTCAACACTCGATCCTAAAAACCTTGACGACGATAAATACAAACGAGTTTTCAAAAAACATTGACGAATAACGAATAACGAATAATTGATAACGAATAACACACCTAAAACCCAAAATTACAACCCAAATATATTTGGCGCGGTAAAAAATAAAAACCGGGATTGAGTTCGCGCATAATATACGAATTCATATACGCTTGCAAACCTAATTGACCGCGAGAAGCTAAAGTATTTGCCAATTCACTTTGCCCGCGTGCAGAAGTTAAATAGCCGTCATCTGAAGCTGAACCCGACGCTCTATAAACATCTGCAACATTGAGCGTGTTCAATAAATTTTGTACGCGCAGATATACATTCAAATCTAAAGGTTTTTTCGGATTTTTTGATAAAGGAATTGTTTTATCAATCCGCAAATCCACATTAAATGTCCAAGGCAAACGCGAACCGTTAATATCTCCGGCAATTTGCGAAGCACCAAAAGGATTTGGACTTGCATAAGCAGTATAAGGACGACCGGACACCATCATCGTTTGTAAATTGATACCGGCGCGTTTAAAAATATCCATATCGAATAATCTCGGTCCGTCATATTTTGAATTATCGTAGCGATAGTCCATCGTGAAGGCAAAACGGTGGCGTTCGTCATTATTGAGTGGCGACAGCACACGGATATTTCCTTTCAAATTAATATCGCGTTGCGATTGCGGATCGGAACCTGTACCGTCAGCAAATTGCAAAGTATAATTAAATTGCCCGGAAAAATGATTCAGCGGACGCAAATCGTATTGAAAAGTAAAACCTTTTACTGTTCCGAAATCTAAATTACTGTAACTTGTATATTGCGTAATATTTAAAGGTGCGGGCAGATATTTGTAATACCGCAACTGAATCATGTTTTTTAAATCTTTGTAATAAGCCGCTACTTTTATACCTGAATTATCATTGACTTTTTGTTGAAAACCAACTTCATAGTCAATGGTTGTTTCCGGTTTTAAATTCGCATTATTT
>JAYTNA010000718.1:0-3502 GCA_043748865.1 Saprospiraceae bacterium | reverse complement strand
GAATAATTTCCGCACCGGAGGCTTGCATAATGCGTCGCATGATATTTATAGCGGCATCGTGTCCGTCGAATAAAGAAGCGGAAGTGACGATGCGAATTTTATTTTTAGGTTGGTAAATCAAAATATAAAATAATAAATTATAAACAATGTATTAATACCCTCAAAGAATTAAATTTTTTAACACAAGAAGTCACACAAAGTTCACAAGGTTTTTCTATATAAATTCAATTCTTTAAACCGTCAAAGATAATGCAAGACGGGTTCGAGACGCAAGCATTGCGTCTCTACATCAATTTTATTTTTTTTCCTGTTCGTGCCGATTCATAAATCGCTTCTAAAATACGCACATCTTTCAAACCTTCTTTGCCGGTGATGTGCGATGGTAACGGTTTATTTTCTAAAATTAATTACCGATACCATCTATTTGCGCGGCTTGTTGATTAATTTCCAGAAACTTCATTTCGCCGTTTGTTGTTCTGCCGACGAAAGGTCCATAACTCACGGCAGGACTCATTTCAAAAAAACCTTTATCAGCTGATGCAAAAAACCTGTCAATAGAACAATTATATGAACTTGATGAATTACAAACAGCTCCGCTCGGAAATTCTAATTGCCAAGTAATGGATTCTTCAACCTGCGAAAATAAATTTTTGTTTGTAATCGGTCCGAATTGCGCCGTTACAGAAATTGGTTCTTCACCTGTAACATAACGCGCCGCTTGCACACAATAAATACCGACATTCACCAAAGGTCCACCGCCGGCGAGTGCTGTATTTAAACGCCATTCTTTGGCATTACCGGTTTTATAACCGAGAGAAATTTCCATCAAACGCACTTGTCCGAAAATTTTTTCTTGTCCGAGTCTTTTAATTTCTAAATGATAAGGCTCGTAATGTAAACGATAACCCATTGCTAATTGTACGCCGGCAGTTTTGCACGTCGCAATCATTTCGCGACAATCTTTTTCTGTCACCGCCATCGGTTTTTCTACAAACACATGTTTACCGGCTTTCGCTGTTCTGATGGCGTATTCTTTATGCATCGCACTGGGCAAAACGATATAGACGACATCAATATCCAGATTGTTTTTGATGTCGTCAAAGTTTTGATAATTGTAAATGTTTTTTTGCGCAATGTTGTACTTTTTTTGCCAAGATTCCGCCTTACTTGGCGTTCCGGCAACGATACCGGCGAGTTGACAGTACACCGAAGTTTCTAAACCCGTCGCCAGATATTCTGCATATCGCCCGAGACCGCACAACGCGATATTGAGTTTTTTACCGGTAAATTTTTCGGCAATCGTTTTAGGTAAATTAATTTCCGGTAAAGTCGATGCAATAACGCCCACTCCCATTTTTTCTACAAACGCACGCCGCGATATTTTTTTCATTTTGAATTTTTTTGAAAACGAAATTAGAAATTTTTTTTGAAATTATTTTGTAACTATTTAGCACCTTGCGAGCTTCGCGAAAAACTTTGTTAACCTTGCGTTAAAATTAAACGCAAAGTCCGCAAAGTTTTTCGCAAAGCTCGCAAAGAAAATTTCAAAAACTCGATTCAAATAAATCCTTTTACCGGCTATGATTTAAGATTAAAAGTTTGCCGATTTTATCACACTGAAAAAAATAATAAAATAAACTTTAAAAAGTATTTGACAAAGAAGGACTTTTCACTTACTTTTGCACCGCTTTACAAAGCAACAAATCATTTAACGTTTTAATTTGGTTTGGTGAGATGGGTGAGAGGCTTAAACCACCAGTTTGCTAAACTGACGTACGGGTAACTGTACCGAGGGTTCGAATCCCTCTCTCACCGCAACATTTTTTAGTAAGTGTTGAGGTCACGTAAAGCAACAAAAAAACTCGGGGCGTAGCGCAGCCCGGTTAGCGCACCTGGTTTGGGACCAGGGGGTCCCAAGTTCGAATCTTGGTGCCCCGACTTTTTTAAAACACATTGCCCACCGGTATTCATTTATCGGTGGGCTTGTTATTTATAGTTGAAAGTTGAAAGTTGAAAATGTTTACGACCGAAATTTTTTCATTCTTAAATCGTAAATCTAAAATTAAATGTTTCTTTCAAAAAAAAATAAAAATATTGTCGGCGAACTAACGCTTGATGGTTCGAAAAGTATTTCTAATCGCGTGCTTATTATTCAAAAATTGTGCGAACAGTCTTTTGAAATACATAAACTTTCGACATCAAAAGATACACGCACTCTCGAAAAACTTTTATTACAGACGGACTCAAATGTTTTCGATGCGGGTCACGCGGGTACAACTTTTCGTTTTATGACAGCGTATCTCGCTACACAACCGGGCGAACAAATTCTGACAGGTTCAGAACGTATGAAACAACGCCCGATCGGAAAATTGGTAACTGCTTTGAACACACTCGGAGCGGATATTGAATACATAGAAAGCGAAGGCTATCCGCCGTTGAAAATAAAATCTCCTAAAGTTTTAGATAATAACGCTTTGAACATCAGTGCCGACACAAGCAGTCAATACATTACAGCACTTTTGTTGATTGCTCCTACTCTACCGCAAGGAATAAAATTAAGTTTGGAAGGCACGATTGTCAGTCGCCCATATATTGAAATGACTTTGGCTTTGATGGCGGAGTTCGGAGTCACGCACACTTGGGAAAATCAAATGATTATCGTACCGCAACAAAAATATATCGCAAAAGACATAACGATTGAAGCCGATTGGTCGGCAGCATCTTATTATTACGCACTCGCCGCTTTTGCCACCGATTTAGATTTACAACTCAACGGTTTGTATAGACAAAGTACGCAAGGAGACTCGGCAGTTGCAGGGTTCGGAAAATCTTTTGGTATTCACACAAACTTCAACGAAAAAGGTATTCACTTGCGTAAAATAGTAGGTGAAACTTCACATATGTTTGAAGCCGATTTTATTACGTGTCCGGATATTGCACAAACTTTAGCCGTGATGTGCGCAGGTACCGGTATACACGGTTTATTCACGGGTTTGGAAACACTTTTTATAAAAGAAACAGATCGCGTGGCAGCTTTAAAAAATGAATTGGAAAAAGTTGGCGTGAGTTTCAGCAAATTACCAAAACGTTTTTCTAAAAAAAATCCTAAAGATTATTTTATGGTGGACGGCAAAGCCGATTTCAAAGATATACCCGTTTTTGAAACTTATGACGATCACCGTATGGCAATGGCATTTGCGCCCTTAGCGATGTTGCACTTGATAGAAATTCACGATCCGGAAGTTGTCGTAAAATCGTATCCAAACTTTTGGAAAGATTTGCAGACTTTAGGGTTTGATGTGACGCACTAATTTTTCTTAGGTAAACAAAAGATGGGCATGCAGAACTTATATATTTCTCATTCCAAAATAAAAAAATAAAAAAAAATTATTTAGATTTTTTGGAAAGTTCGTAATATTGGTTTTATATTTGCACCGCTTTAAGCGATAAGCAGAAGTAGCTCAGTTGGTAGAGCACGACCTTGCCAAGGTCGGGGTCGCGA
>JAYTNA010000717.1:0-3555 GCA_043748865.1 Saprospiraceae bacterium | reverse complement strand
TATTTAAACGATTGATACCACTATACATATTTACCCACATATTTGTGACTGACGCATTGTTGGTAGAAATAATTTTATTGAAAACTTCAGCCATATCAGCAAATGTGCCTACTTCGGCAATATTATCGCCGTTCATTTCTGCTAAAACCCAATAACGTAACCCATAGGAGTTAGCACTGAGCAAAGAACTGTAACAACCGGTTATAGCCGCATCTAAATCAGATTTGGTCGCAAAGCCGGCTGCCGAATCAATCGAAGAAATAGGGGAGAGGTCAACGTTACCTTTGCAACCGAAAAAACCGACTCCGAGAATTAAGAAAAAATATTTAATGATATTGTTCTTCATGAATTTTAATCAGAATTTAATTGTTAATTATTAATTGTCAGTGGTTAATGGTTAATGGTTTATTAAAAATTTCATCATTAACCCCTTACCACTTAATCACCGAATTTTCAATCGAAAATCGAAAATCAGAATCCGACATTTATGCCGAAAACAATTGATTTTGCTTGCGGATACGTCAAGAAATCTGTTCCGATGGCGGCATTCGCATTCGCTCCGGTACCTTCGGAGAACGTACTTACTTCCGGATCAAAACCTTTGTAGTTCGTAGATGTCCACAAATTTAAACCCGAAGCATAAATGCGCACCGTTTGAATACCAATTTTAGTGAACAAAGTTGACGGCAGACTGTAAGAAAGTGTAATAGTTCTCAAACGCACGTAAGAACCGTCTTCTACCCAACGATCGGAGTTGCGACGATTGTTGTTCGGGTCGCCGAAAACGGCACGAGGAATATCCGTGTTTGTATTTGTCGGTGTCCATCTGTTTAAAACAGCATCTGTTTGACCGAACACACTGTTCATACCTTCAGAGAAAGCACGCGTAAAATTAAAAATTTTATTACCGAAACTGCCGGTTAAAAGAGCAGACAATTCGAACCGACCGATGTTCGGAATATCCAATGAAAATTCATTCGTTACACCACCGTACCACGTAGGTAAAGCATTACCGAGAATTTTTTGGTCTGCTGCCGTAACACGTCCGTCGCCATTAATATCAAGGAATTTAATATCTCCGGGTTTAGTTTGAGTTGTTTGGTATGTGGCAGATGCGCCGAAATTTTCTTTAGCAGTTTTATCTAAGGCATCAATTTCAGCTTGCGTTTGAAAAATACCGGCTGTTTGATAACCTCTGAAACTGCCGATTGAATACCCTTTTTCTAACCAAGAAGCAAAACCAAATGCTTGACCGCTCGGATAATCTGTGACAATGTTTGATTGTGTCGCCACATTAATCGAAGTAGACCATTTAAACATTTTTGTATCGAAAGTAACGGCTTTGAAACCGAAATCAATACCTGTATTTTCCATTTTAGCTTTATTTGCTGCAAGTGAAGTAAAGCCTGTTGTAGCTGCTACCGGTGTTTGCAACAATACGGAAGAAATAAATGCTTTGTAAGGTTCGACCGAAATTGTTAAGCGATCATTCGCAAAACCAATTTCTATACCGCCGCCATAATCTTCACGTTGTTCCCAACCAAGTGCGTTATTGGCTAACTGAGTGGGTGCTAAACCCGGAGCTTGATTGTAATTGAAACCACCGGCAATTAAACCGCGTGAAGCAAAATTCCCGATATCGGAACTGCCGCGAAGACCCCAACCACCTTTTATTTTTAGAGAAGAAACAACATTTTTAATGCCCTTCATAAAATTTTCTTCTGAAATTACCCAAGAACCGGATACGCCCGGAAAAATACCTGCACGTTTATCGCTACCGAAACGCGAAGATTCGTCTTGGCGAAGGACGGCTTGAATATTATATTTTTTATCCCAAGAAAGATTCAAACGACCAAAATAACTGTTGATACCATATTGAGTTGCAAACGATTGAATATCTTTTTTCACCGAAGCAGCATCTAAAGTGCGAATCGTATTGCCCGGAAATTTTTCGCCTTGCGCAAATAAAGTATTATACTTTTCATTTTGAAAAGCAATGCCGCCCAAAACATCAATTTTTAATTTATCGAAATTAGTCGTATAGCGCAAAGTATTTTCATTGATCAAGTCTGTTACGCGTGTAAAACCTTCCGTAGCTTGTGCGCCGACACCGAAACCTGCGTTGGTTGTGGTCGGATAAAAACGAAAATCGCGGTAGTAGATATTATCAGTACCGAAACTTGTTTTAGCATACAGTCCTTCGATAATTTTCCATTCCAAAGCAGCGTTAGCTATTAATCGTTGGTCTGAATAATTAATTTCCGGCAAAGTTGCAGCAGCTACCGGATTTTCTACCGAAGAATTTGGGTCGCGTGCAAAAGTACCGTCGGCATTATACACCGGAATATGCGAACCCTCTAAAACTGAGGCACTCACAACACCGTAAATATTATTATCATTGTTTAAACGGTTACTACCCGTCTGACTATAATTGCCGCTTATTGTAAGTTTTAAATTATCTGTCAAATAATTATCAAGGTTTATTCTACCCGTAGCGCGATTAAAATTTGAACCCAAAACAATACCGTCTTGATTGAAATAACTGCCGCCGACATAATAACGCGCTTTTTCATTTCCGCCGGAGATACTTGCGACTGTGTTACTTTGTGGTGCATTTCTGAAAATTTGATCTTGCCAATTAGTTGTAGGTAAAGATGTCGGGTCTGCAAATAAAATGGCTTGACCGCGATTAATACGCGCTTCATTTACCACCGCACCGTATTGAGGACCTGTAATCGTACTTAATTTGTGCCATGCTTGTTGGTTGCCATATTCCGTTTTAATTTCTATTTTCGGTTTACCAATCTTACCGCGTTTTGTAGTGATTAAAACAACACCATTATTTGCGCGTGCGCCGTAAATTGCTGCCGAAGCAGCATCTTTCAAAATTTCAATACTTTCAATGTCACTCGGATTTATATCCGAAAGCGCATTTGTTTGCTGATTACCGACACCAAGTTGCGACAAACTGCCCGTTGAAATAGGCACACCGTCAACAACATAAAGCGGTTGACTTGAGCCGTTGATAGAACTTGGACCGCGTACACGAACAGAAATAGCACCACCCGGGGTACCTGAGTTGGTGAAAACTTGCACGCCGGCTGCTTGTCCTTGCATGGCAGCATCAATACCGGCAACAGGAATTTTGGAAATCACATCGCCGGAAACTTTGGAAACCGAACCCGTCAATTCTTTTTTTGTTTGAGTGCCGTAACCCACAACCAAAACTTCATTTAAGTTTGTATTGGCTTCCAAAACAACATTAATGATAGTTTGGTTATTAATAGCGACTTCTTGTGAACGATAACCGACAAAAGAAACGACGAGCGTTGTCGTTTTAGCCGGTACCTCTAAAGAAAAATTGCCGTCTAAATCGGCAACAGTTCCGATTGTAGTACCTTGTGCTGCTACACTTGCACCAATCAAAGGTTCGTTGCTATCATTTCCGGAAATTTTTCCCGAAATTTTTGTTTGCCCGAAGACGGAAAATGTCATCAGAGCAAAGAATAAAAATAGAAATTTGAATTTCATACAAACTAATTTGATTTAAAACAC
>JAYTNA010000716.1:0-4483 GCA_043748865.1 Saprospiraceae bacterium | reverse complement strand
AAGTTAGGAATTCCCGTTTTCGCTTGTACACCGGATTTATTTCCTGAATTAATGGCAGCGGCTATCGGTAAGCAAGATATGAAACAATGGGCAGGGGGAAATAGAATAAAAATTAGTTGATTCACCGTCAATTTCTGAATTACTAATAAACGAATCACCAATCACCAACTCTTAATGAAAAGAATTGCAATTTTTTGCGGCTCAAGTGCCGGTAACGATCCGGCTTATATTGAAGCGGGTAAAGCACTCGGTGTTTATTTAGCTCAAAACAATATCGAACTCGTTTTCGGTGGCGGAAAAGTGGGCATGATGGGCATTATTGCTGATGCTGTTTTAGAAAACGGCGGAAAAGCAATTGGAGTCATTCCTTCTATTTTAAAACATAAAGAAGTAATGCATACGGGCGTTCAAGAAATGATTGTGACGCGCACGATGCACAAACGCAAACAAATTATGTACGATTTATCGGACGGATTTATCGCTTTACCCGGCGGATATGGTACACTCGACGAATTATTTGAAACAATTACATGGTCACAATTGGTCATTCACCAAAAACCAGTGGCGATTTTGAATATCGAAGGTTTTTTCAATCCGCTTTTAGATATGATTCAATTCATGGTGAATAAAGGCTTTATCGCAAAAATAAATCAAGAAATTATCATTTCGGATACGCAAATTGAATCTTTGTTTGAAAAAATGAAAAATTTTAAACCTATTATGGAAGGCAAACATTATTTTGGGAAGAAAATGCTGCGAGCCTTCAGCTAACAGCATTCAGTTGAAGGCTCTCCATAAATTCCGAAACAGTCACTTCAATTTTTTGTTGTCGTTCCGCGCTGTTTTTCAAAGTACGTATAAATGCAGAACCAATGATAGCTCCTTGCGCATATTTGCAAGCGATATTAAAAGTTTTTGCGTCTGAAATACCGAAACCGATAAGTCTTGGATTTTTTAAGCCCATTTTTTCAATGCGCTTAAAGTATTCGATTTGTTCTTGAGTGATACCTGTTTTTGCACCGGTAATCGAATAGCTCGACACGACATAAATAAAACCGGTGGTACATTTATCAATCAATTTTATGCGTTCGACGGGTGTTTGCGGCGTGATGAGAAAACTTATCGTCAAGCCGTTGTCGGCAATAATTTTTTTGAATTTTTTTTCGTAATCCGCTATCGGCAAATCCGGTAAAATCAATCCGTCAACACCCGAAGCAGCGCAGTTTTTGAAAAATTTTTCTTCACCAAACTGCATCACTTGATTGATGTAACCCATTAAAATTATCGGCACCCGCGTTTCTTTCCGCGCTTCTTTTATCTGTTTGAATAAAATATCCAAACTCATACCATTCTCCAACGCTTGAGAGCCACTTTGTTGTATTGTCGGTCCGTCAGCTAACGGATCGCTGTATGGCATACCGACTTCAATTAAATCAACACTATTGTTGCTCAATGCACGTATAATTTCTCCTGTATCATTCAAATTTGGAAAGCCTGCCGTGAAATATACGTTAAGTATGTTTGATTTTTTATTTTTAAAGAGTTCAGTCAGTCTGTTAGGCATTTTAAATGGGTTGATTGGCTAATTGGTTAAACCATTATTAATTAAGCACTTGTGCAAAATAAATTGGTAACGAATCTTAAACTAACGCGCAACGAATACCTTATAATGATTAACAGAATACGCATAAACGCCAAATAAAATCGCCGAAAATAATAAATCACCCGCAAGCGTATTTACAAAAAATGGAATGGCGGCAACGTAACATGTTACTAAACCCGAAAAGTTGTGCGGATACATATTCGAACCCACCCAAACACCGAAGTTACTGACAATGAAAAACATTATCGAACCGGCGATACTGACAAACAAAACATTTTTCGCCGTTGCTTTTTTCAAAAATACAATTCCTAAGACACCAATCAAAGCAAAGGATAAATATTGCCAAACCGCCCCCGGATAAAACAATGTAAACGAAGGATTAAATGCTTTATAAGTCACGTTATTTAAAAATAAATCACCCAAAAATAAAGCAGCTAAAGGAATGAAAATAGCTTGCCAATTTTTTTTCAATGTAGCACCACCGAACAACGCCATCGCACCAATCGGAGCAACGTTCAAAACATGAAACGGAATGATGCGATAACCGGCAGCAACTATTATTAAACTCACTATCAAAAAAATGCGCGAAGTATTTGAGTTCATTTCTTAAAACAATTTAAAATTAGAAATTATGGGGCAAAGTTACGCGAAGTTTTTATTTTTAAGTGTGGGAAAATATTTAATCCCAATTATTTTAAAAAAGGAAGTGAAAAAATTTCGGCAAATAGTATCTTCGTTGTTTTTATTTTCTAATTTAATCTAAACTTTAAGGCACATGAAATTTTTTATTATTACTCTATTCAGCTTGAATGTTTTATTTTCAAACTGCGATACGAAATCACCGGCAGCCGAAAAAACGGCTGAAACTAAACCTTCGCCGTTAGAAACAATACCGGCAACAACTGTAACTACTGCGACAACTAACACAAAAACAAAAACAATTGCTGCTGCACCTGCACGAACAACCCTACCGACTTTTGCCGTTAAATATGTCGGCGGAAAAGGATTTTTCGTCAATAATAAATTTATTGGTGATATTGCAACCGATAAAGCACCCAAAGTTTTAGCCGATGCAATGACGGTTTACACGAAACAGGGTGGCGTTGTACCGAATAATTTACAATTGGAAATCGTACACGATACAAAAACAGACGTGCCTTTGATGGGGCAAACGGGTGATTTAAGAGAAGCCTTTAAACAAGCGATAATGATTTTCAATAGAAGACCACCCGTTGAAAACGCAAAAGTGACAACTTGCTACATCAAAGTTGAAAATAAAGTGGACACTACTTTTTGCAGTCTAACTATTATAGGCAATGTTGTAACCGGAAATTATAATTGGGTACCTTGGCAAAAAGATGGAGCTACCGGTAATTTCAAAGGAAAATTGAAAGGCAATATTATTTCGGGCATTTATGATTATACGATTGAAGGCAGCCAACAAAAAGATGAGAAAGTTTTTATGCTCGATAAAGGTGTTTTGAAAGAAGGTGTTGCTGAACACAGCGACCCAAAAACTGACGGCATTTCTTATTTTCTGGACAAATCCAAACTGAAATTCACAAGTGTCTTTAAAACGGTTGATTGCGGTAAATTCGCGCATTAATTGTAATGAAAATCGGCATCAATATTAATTTTTGATGCCGATTTTCATTACAACAAATTTATAATTTTTTTCGTTTTGAGAAATGGTTAATTCGTACTAACCAATCTCCGAATAACCTATTAACCATTTTTAAATGAATTTTCTAAATAAAATAAAATTTTCCGGTTTTATTACAATTGCGTTAGTTGTTGCCGGACTAATTTTGCTAAACATTTTAGCACAATTTGTAAAATCTCATATTGATTTAACTCAAGAAAAACGGTTTACGCTCACAGAACCGACAAAAAAAGAATTGAACGATGTGCATGATGTTGTTTTTGTGCGCGTTCTGCTCGAAGGACATTTTCCTGCCGGTTTTAAACGTTTGCAAACGGCGGTGCGCGATATGTTGAACGAATATCATGGTATTAACCCGATGATTGAATATAAATTTGAAGATCCGGATATAGCAGGTGATGTCGCCGAAAAAAAGAAGAAATTTGAAGAATTTGCGCAAGAAGGACTTGTGCCTATGCGTTTACGTTTGGTAGACAACGACCAAAAAACAGAGCAGTATATTTTTCCATACGCAATTGTCAATTATAGAAATCGTCAAACGGTTGTACGCTTATTGGAAAACGAAGTGCCGGGACAAAATTCGGACGCATCACTTAATAATTCCATTGCGCTTTTAGAATATAAACTGTCGAATGCGATTCAAAAACTATTGAGCAATCAACGACCGAATATCGTTTTTACGGAAGGGCATGACGAATTAGCCGAGTCTGAAACTTATGATTTGGAAAGCAGTTTGAAGCAGTTTTATAACACAGGCAGATTTAATCTCGATTCTGTCACGCAAATTCCTTTCAAAGATTCTTTAAGTCGTGTGGATATTTTGGTTGTGGCGAAACCGAAAAAGCCTTTTTCGGAAAAACAAAAATTTCTAATTGATCAATATGTCATGCAAGGCGGCAAAGTAATTTGGTTGATTGATGCACTCAACGCCGATTTACAAAGTATGCAGCAAACCGGAAAACTTATTCCGACCGATTATCCTTTGAATCTAAACGATCAATTTTTTAAATACGGTTTCAGGTTAAACCCGAATATTGTTGTGGACATGGAATGTGCGCGTATTCCTCTAAAAGTCGGTATGACCGGTGGCACACCACAATTCGATTTATTTCAATGGTTTTATTATCCGATTGTGGCACCGAAATCACAACATCCGATTGTAAAAAGTTTAGATCGCGTTTGGCTGCAGTTTCCGAGTAATATTGATACAATAAAAA
>JAYTNA010000715.1:0-4332 GCA_043748865.1 Saprospiraceae bacterium | reverse complement strand
CCGACAGTTCGAAACAAGAAAGACTGCGCTTCATGCCCATTGAAGTGCGACTCGGCAATTTCGCGCCGAATACTTCACTCGCGCCTTTGGAGACTTTGAAAATTAAATTGCATGAAAAAATAAATGAGACATCGGGTTGGAGTTTTTTGGACAACACACCCGAACGCGATACGCTTTGGGCGGCGTTTAAACGCAAACAAACGCAAGAAACGCAGCGTATCGTTTTGGTGTTCGATCAATTTGAAGAGTTTTTTTCTTATCCGCCCGAACATCAAGAAGCATTTCGTTGGCAATTGGCGGAATTACTTTTCACGGATATTCCGCAAGCGTTGCGCGATAAATCTCATACTTTGACGGAAGAACAATTCAATCGGCTTTCGAATCCGATGAATATTAAAATTGTGTTTTCCATTCGCGCCGACCGCATGAGTTTGATGGATGGTTTGAAAGATGCTTTACCGACAATACTGCACAAACGCTACGAACTCAAAACCCTTTCACCTTCGCAAGCGCGTGAGGCGATTGAAAAACCGGCGCGTATTGATGATAAAACGTTTTCGACACCGCCGTTTGAATACACCGAAGGCGCGATGTCGCGCATTATATACGAATTAACTTCCGAGCAAACGCGTGGCGTTGAAGCGTTTCAATTGCAAATCGTGTGCGAAGAAATTGAAAAAACTGTTGAACAAGGTGGCGTAACAGACAGCAACAATAAAGGACTACTCGATGTGGGCGTTGAACATTTGCCGAATTTTAAAAACTTGTACGAAAATTATTACCGCCGAAAATTATCCGAACTCGACGCGAATGTATCCAAAGCGGCACAGCTTGTTTTAGAAGACGGTTTACTTGCGAATGATATCGCTACGGGCGAAGGCAGACGGATGAGCATTGACAGTCGCGCACTGATCAGACAATTTTACAAGTTGGGTTTGACGGAAAAAGTTTTAACGGATTTAGAAAAAACTTACCTCATTCGCCGCGAAGTAAATACAGTCGGTGGTTTTAGTTTTGAAATTTCGCACGATACACTCGTTGCGCCGATACAAAAAGCAAAAGTACAACGCCGCGCACTTGAAGAAAAAGAAAGATTGGAAAGCGAGCAAATTGAAAAAGAAAAACAATTGGCGGAAGCGCAACGGCAAGCGGATATTGAACGCAAAAGACGGCGACGGGCGACAATGTTGGCGATTGTTTCCGGTGTGGCTTTGGTGGTGGCACTCGTCGCCATGTTTTGGGCATTTAAAAAACAAGCGGAAGCCGTTGATTTGAAAGAAAAAGCGGAAAAAGCATTGTCCGATTACCAAATTGCAGACAGAGAACGCAAAAAATTGGAAGCGCGAAATCTGATTGAACAAGCAAAATCTATGCGCGATGCCGGCTATTCTAAAAAAGCCGTTGATGATTTGGATGCAGCGATAAAATTAGATACAACGCAACAAACACGATTGGAAATTGGAGAATTGAAGAAAACGATCAAATAAATGTAGAGACGTCCATTTATGGCGTCTCACCCGCGAACGGTAAAAACGGGCTGCCGATTATATGTGCCAAATAAACATGAGACGCCATAAATGGACGTCTCTACATTTTAATTTCTATATTATCATGAATAAACTCTTTGCACTCATTTTTTTTCTGATGCCCGCTTTTATCTCTGCTCAATCTTGTGAGGAGATTCTCGCGGATGCGCGCAAAGCATCTAACTACAAAGATGCTATTTTGAAATTTTTAGCGGCACAAAAAATTTGTCCTACCAAGCGCGACCAAGAAATAAAAGATTATATTTTGGCAGAATTTACCAAAATTGATGCGCTGAAAAATAAAGCCTTAAAAGCCGAAACAGCAGCCAACAACGCAAAAGTTGAAACAAAAAACGCCCTCGACAAACTTAAAAAAACTGCCAACGAAGCCGTTACCATTTTAGTTGCTGAAATTGATAAAGATATTTTGCAACTCGACTACAACGCTACCTACGACAAATGCAAAACCGCACTCGCGCTTGAAGAACAACCCGATGCCGTTAAAAAGCGCGTACTCGAAATTGCTTATTTTTATACCGAAGCAGATACTTTAGATGCCGCCGTAAAAACGCTGCAACTTTTGAAAATAAATGTGGCTGCAAACAGAAAAGATTTAGAAACGGCGATTAAAAACGCTAACCCGCAGTTTTTTACTTTTTTTGAAAACCGTTACTATCCGACAATGATGCCGGTTGAAGGCGGAACTTTTGTATTTGGCGGTAAAAACGATGAAGATTCTATTTCTCACGATGTGACGGTAAAAAGTTTTAGTATAGCAAAAACCGAAACCACTTTTTGGCAATACAATCTTTTTGCAAAAGCGACACACAATTATATTTCACCACCTAATTGGCAATATGCAGGCGATAATCCTGCCGTCAATGTAAGTTGGTACGATGCGGTGGCCTATTGCAATTGGTTAAGCCGACAAAGAAGTAAAAAAGAATTTTACGTAATTGATTCTACGAATCATAAACAGAGTGAATGGATTGTCACGACATCCGAACAAACAAAAGGTTTTCGTTTACCGACAGAACTGGAATGGGAATTTGCGGCGCGTGGCGGTAATAAAACGCATGATTTTGAATACAGCGGCGATTCCGTTTTAAATAATGTGGCGTGGTATGGAGATAATTCAACAAATAGCAGAACACATACCGTAGCGACAAAAAAAGAAAATGAATTGCATTTAAACGATATGTCCGGAAATGTTTGGGAATGGTGTTTTGATTGGTATTCGGAAAAATTAAATATTTCTGACGAAAAACTTTGGGTTAGTCCTGAAAAAGGGTCGCACCGCGTGTTTCGCGGCGGTAGTTGGTTCAACGCCGCGCAGCGTTGTCGCGTCGCGGATCGGTTCAGGAGTACGCCGGCGAATCGCGGCAATGGCTTGGGCTTTCGCGTTGTTCTTTCCTCCCCTCAGTGAGACGGTTAGTCCATCCGGCTTTCCTGTGAGCAAAAAGAAAAAAGAAAAAATTGAGCGAAGGCTGTGATGATGCGGCGCAGGAGGAGGGACGACGACAAAGCGCATCATCACAAGCCGAAGCGAATGTACGGTAGGCAAAGAATACGGCGTAAGCCGTCGAATTTTTTTTAGCAATTGTCTGAATCAGGATTTGCGGGATTTTAGGATTGATGGGATGTGTGATTGGTTTCTGAATCAGGATTTGCAGGATTTTAGGATTGTTGGGATGCGTGATATTTTTTTGTTTTTCTAATCCTTCTAATCCTAAAATCCTGTAAATCCTGATTCAGACAAAATACAAGTAAAATCCTGCAAATCCTGATTCAGACAAAAAAATTCTACTATTATTTCCTTTCAACAGTACGATATTTTGGATTGTATATTTTTTTGAATTGCAGACTGACTGCGCCGAAATTGATAAGTAGTCCGATTGGGTAATCATAAGCGACGACATAATTTTTTGCTTGAGCTAAATGCACGTCTTCTAAGTTGATGATGGCTTTTAGTTCTACAATTATTTTTCCTTCAACTACAAAATCTGCTCTGCGCGAGCCGACATCTTCTCCGTCGTAAAAAATAGTTTGATTTTGTTCTCTGAGGAAACTTATCCCTGCTTTTTTTAATTCAATTGCCAAACACCGTTGATAAATAATTTCTTGAAATCCGTTACCTAATGTATTGTGAACTTTCATGGCACAACCATTTATTTTATAAGTTATATCGTCAAACTCCGGTGTAATCATTGAAAAATTGCGTGATTGGTTAAAATTAACTGAAAATTCCATTAAAGATAAAAAAAAATGAAACAAATGAAAACTAAAATCAAACTAAAAAAATCAAAAAATTAAAATCAAAATCCCAATACTCCTAAAATCTTGAAAATCCTGATTCAGACAAAGAACTCGCAAATAATTTGTCTGAATCAGGATTTACAGAATTTTAGGATTATTAGGATGTGAAAGTTCACATTCTGATAATGCTAAAAATTCTAATTCAGAAGGTTAACTCGCGCATCCTGTAAATCTTAAAATCCCGGCAATCCTGATTCAGACAAAAAAATAACAAAAAATTTATTCACATTCCGTTAATGTTAAAAAACGGTGTTATATTCATTCAGCCCGTAATTTTGCAACTTCAATTAATAAACTCTGAATGACTTTTTACGAAAATAAATTTGCCGCGAAACTTTTCAATTACAATATTTTCCGATTTTCAACGGCAATCGAATCAAAAATAAAAGAATTTGGTAGTGATTTAAAATGTATGCTATGGTTGTTTAATAAAAAATAGTTGTTTTTCAACAAAAGAGGGCAAAACCACATTGAATTTGTATGTGCGAAA
>JAYTNA010000714.1:0-1913 GCA_043748865.1 Saprospiraceae bacterium | reverse complement strand
TGAAAGGTTGTGCATAATCGAATGTCGGTTCAATGTGTAACGTTGCCGTATCGGTCATGTAACCATATTTATTTTTATACTCGAAAACCGCCAAGCCGTCATTAAAATCGCCGACATAATCGAACACGGGTTTTATTATCACCTGTCCTTTCGTATCTATGTAACCGAATTTATTATCTATGCAAATAGCGGCAAGCCCTTCCGAAAACTTTCCTTCACTCACATCTTCGATGATATCGTAAGTCGGCGGAATAATTTCTCTGCCGGATTTATGAATCAATCCCCATTTATTATCGGCATGAACGACGGCAACATCACCTTGAAAAGTGCCGGCAAATTCGTATTGCGGTTCTATCAACCGATGCCCTTTATTGCTGACATAACCAAACTTATCGCCGACTTTCACGCAAGCCAAACCGTTATTAAATTTTCCGGCATCATCAAATTGGGGCGAGATAATAAATTCACCTGCTCTATTAATATATCCCCACTTGCCGCCGCGTTGTGCCGCCGCGATGCCGCCGCTGAAATCCCCGGCATTTTCAAACTGCGGATCAATAACCGTATTGCACCTGCCGTCAATAAATCCCCAATAGTTGACGAGTTGCGCACGCGCATAACCTTCCTCCATGCGACCGACATTAGAAAAAAGTGTTTTAAATAACGGACGACCAAGTGTATCAATATGCAAAATCCTGTCAAAAACTTTTACACGTGCATAGCCGTTGTGAAAATCTTCCACTTCTGCATATTGCGGTTCTATCACCGTTTCGCCGGTGCTGTCAATGTAACCGTATTTTCCGTTTTCTCTTATGATATATAATGCGGGATGCATAAATTATAATTACGAATTACGAATTACGAATTACAAATTACGAAAATGATTTTCTCAATCCGTAATTCGTAATTTGTAATTAGTAATTCATTGCCTGCTATTGTTTAATCGCTCAAATTTATAACTTATAAACGGAAAAATAAAACATGTGGGTGGATTGGTGGTGAAAATGAATTAGCGATTCTTTTGTTTACTCTTTTTTATTATATTTGCCAATGTTTTATACGGCAATAATTTTATCCCGACAACACAGTTTGGCGAACGAATAAACAAATTAAAAACGCAGCAAAATTTTCTTCGTCGGCAACTTGTCTCTTGATTAGAAATGCACACTTTTATTATCGGCAAAATAGAACCACGCGATACGCAATTAAAAAAGAGTAAATCTCAGTATTAGCTTAAATACTCAAAGACAATTTAAAAAATTATTGACGCTTTATTTAACTGACCAGTTAAATGAAATTATCAAAGACAATCATTAAGTAAATATAAAATTAATTAATCACTAAAATCAATAAAAGATGGCAACAACATTAGTAAACATTCCGCTAAAATATGCAGACCTCATAAGCGAGATTGAAACAGGTCAGGTAAAAATTCCACAATTCCAAAGAAAATTTGTTTGGGGTATCAAAGCATCTGCGAAATTATTAGACAGTATAATGAAAGGTTATCCTATTGGCACCTTTATTTATTGGCGCACCAATGAACGTTTGCGTTCAGTAAGAAATTTAGGCAATATACATCTACCGGAGCCAAAACAGGGGGAATATGTAAATTATGTATTAGATGGACAGCAACGTTTAACATCGCTTTACGCAGCCCTAAATGGTGTGAAAATAGAGAAGATGATGGTAAAACAGCTGATTACGCTGAGATTTATATAGACTTGTAAGCATCTTCAGATGATGAAATAATTATAACAGAAACAGAAGGAAGAAGCAAGACAGATATTATCAAAATTACAGACTTAATGAAAGGTAGTCTTACTAAATTAGCTGCTTATCCTGAACACCATCATAAAAAAATTGAACATTACAGAGAAGTCTTAACAGGTTATACTTTTTCAGTAATCAAT
>JAYTNA010000713.1:0-1286 GCA_043748865.1 Saprospiraceae bacterium | reverse complement strand
GCGAGTACAAGTACACTTTTCGATGCCAAAAGGCAATTTGTCGGCACATTGGTAGCGGGAAATGATACGATTCACACTTGGGGTACAAAAAAATGCGATACTTGCGCGTTTCAAAAAACGCAAACCACGCTTAAAGTATCGCACGGTTGCAACAACGTCAACGGCGACATCAAAGACAAAGTCGTGATTTTAGATTTGGGTACGTGCAAAGATGCCACGCGCATGGCGCTCTCCGCACAAAAACAAGGCGCAAAAGCCGTCATCTTCACCCACCGCAACGACAACCGCGACAGTCTCGTTCTTGAAAAGGGTGCAGTCGGCGACAGCGTTACGATTCCGGTTTTTGCGGTGCGTAATTCCACCGGCGCGAAAATGTCGGCAATGTTGCCGTCGCACATCGGCATCAAAGAACCGAATATTTTAAAAAACGATACGGCTAAAACGCAAGCCCTTCAACAAGCACCGACGAAACCGGAGCCGAATTTTCAGAATTTAAAGAATGACCGCAATACAGGAAATGAAAATAAAGAAACCGTTGATAAAGAAACGGTAATTCTAAAAGATAGTATCACGACTAACCGACTAACCGACCAACCGACTAACCGACTCAACTTTGCACCCAATCCGACAGATGATTTAATTTATTTGCGATACCGTTTCGACAATCCGCAAACGGTTCAAATAAATATCACGAATGCAGCCGGAGCAATAGTTTTTTCCGGCAAACTAAACGCTCAAACCACCGAAGGCGAATATGAAATAGACACCAAAGGTTGGTCTAACGGTATTTATATTGCAACAACGGTAAGCAACGGCGTTAAATTGAATGCGGAAAAAATTGTGGTGCAGCGATGAGAATTTAAGATAAGAGAGTTGCCGGTTGATAGTTTTTTTATAAAACTTATCGTAAATCTTTTAATCAAGGGGTCTTGGGTTCGAATCCCAACAGGATCACAAAAGCGCGAAAAGAGCAGAAATGTTTTTTGTCGCGCTTTTTTATGTCGTCAATTAAATTGTTTTTGGAAAACATCTTGAATCAAAATCTGATATACTCCGCCGGATTAAGAGGTTTACCGTCTTTCCACAACTCAAAATGTAAATGCGGACCGGTTGTTTGTTCGCCTGTATTACCGATGATAGCAATCGCTTCGCCCGATTTTACACGGTCGCCTGTTTTTTTCAGCAGCGTTGCATTGTGTTTATAAAAAGAAACGACATTATTAGCGTGTTGAATCGCAATCGTATTACCGGTTTCGAGCGTCCAATCACTGCTAATGACAAAACCA
>JAYTNA010000712.1:0-2772 GCA_043748865.1 Saprospiraceae bacterium | reverse complement strand
GTGTAAACACCATCGTGGGCATTAAAATAAATAGCCGGCACATTGATTGGAATATTATCCTGTGGCGATTTTTCTTCACAAGCTCCGAATAAAACCATTAAGCATACGATATTTATAAAAGCAAAACCTTTTACTCGATTCATATTTTTTTTATTTTCGAGACGTTTCCTTATTTTTCATTTTTCGTTTTTATTATTATTGACTTACCGTACCCGCAGTACCAAAAAAACCGTTCCCATTTAAATAAGGCGCATCGGCAGTAATATGATAATGATAAATACCTTTCGGATAATCGGTGGTTATACTCGTATGTCCGTGATACACGTCTAAATCACTGTCGGTCAAAGTTTTTCCGTTTTCGAGTGGTCCGTAAACCGGAAAGCCGTCGAGCAAAAAACCGAGCAGCGCGTCTTTCCCTTTTAATTTTGTTAAATAGGTCGGCTCTACATGATAGTGATATTGACCTTGCTGTTGCGGATGTCCGTTATACTGATCGAAAGAATTTATCTCATCAGTCAATGCGGCACGTTGTGCGGCATATTGATTAAAAAAACAAACACCGTTCAAGGAAATGCCAATTGGTCCGAGTGGAGTTGCAGATTTTGTCACAGCTTCTTTCGGATTTGCCGGAATCTTAAAAGTTAGCGTTTGTTCCGCAATTGTATTAGGATTTTGATTGAATTTAGTATTCGTGCCATTGTAGGCTTCGTACAATGTGCTTTCCCATTTTGTACCTTTATAATAAGGTGTTTTGTGATCCGGTAATCCTATACTTTTAATGACAACAAAATCTCCTTCAGAAGTGACACTCGTTGCGCCGTATAATTTTTTGTAAATGGTTAAATCAACTGTTGAGTTAGTGGTGGTGGTGGAAACAATTGTATCTTCTTTTTTACAAGAAAACACCGGAACTATAAATAAGAGTACTAAATAAATACTTACTTTTTTCGATTTTTTCATAATAAAATTTTTAAGTTTAAATAAAATAGATTAATTTCTTTGTGGTGGAGCCATCATACGCAATGCTTCGTGAACAACAGATTTAAATTTATTTTTTTGTTCCGCCGTACAGATGGCACTAACATCTTCAAAATGTTTAAAAGTAATTTTTGCACCTTCCGCTTTCGTATCACCGATAACATGAAGTGTGGTATTTACAAAAACAGTGTCATTATTTCCAAGTGCATCAAGGAGTTTATCATAATTTTCAGAATCTCTTTTCTGCAAATCATTCATACTTTTTCTGTGTGCATCAACAAGATTCATAAACCGGACTCTTTGATTTTCGTTGAAATTTAATTCGCGTATGATGAAATCAGCAGGACCTTTTTCATGATTTTCATGGGCCGGGATACCACCATGCGGACGGTGCAAAACCAAAAATGCCAAAGTTCCAACATTTAATAATAAAAGAGCTATTACGGCAATCGTTAATAATTTTGTTTTTTCCATGATTTAGTAATTGTATCCGATGGGTGAATAATAATTATCGGCAACAATGTTGGCAGTATAGGGCTTCACCGACACCTGCTCAATTGTTTGTTCCGATTTTTTTAGAATCAGTACATTAAAAAAAACTAACCCGACAAAAACACAAGCGACGCGCAGCAAATAATTATCCGAGACAAGTAATTGATGGCTTATTTTTTTTTCTTCAAGATTTTCGGCGATTCGCGCCCTTAAATTGTCGTAAATATAATGAGGTAATTTAGCAGATTGAATACCCTCAATGCTTCGCATCGTTTCTTCTATTTTAATATTCGTATTTTTCATTGTCATAATATTTTTTTAGTGAAATTTGTAAATTTTGCCGCGCTCTGAAAAGCAGAGATTCTACAGAAGAAATCGAAATTTGCATTACTTCACTGATTTCAAGATAACTTAATCCTTCTATTTTCGATAAATTAAAAGCTACTTTTTGATTGTCAGGTAATTTACTAATAGCTTTAAATAAAATTGCCGCTTGTTCTCTTCTTTCAGTTATTACGCCCGGATGAATGAAATTCGGAATATCGAATGCTGATTTACTTTCCGGCTTATCACCAAAAATGGAAACTATGAATCCGCCGCGTTTATTTGTTTTTTTAGCTTTTAAAAAATCTAAAGATTTATTCACCGCAATACGATATACCCAAGTTGAAATTTTCGATTGCGCCCTAAAATCTTTGAATGTTTCGTGTACAGTTACAAATACTTCTTGCGTCACGTCTTCCGCATCCGCTTGATTTTGCAACAAACTAAGTACTGTATTGAAAACTTTGTCTTTGTTTTCAAAAAAAATACTTTCGAATGATTGTAAAACTTGCGGCTGTGTTTCCAAATAAATTGATTTTAACGCCGCCATGAATAGCAGAGTTAGTCATTTAGACGAAAAAGAAAAAATAAACTTGCGGTCAAAACTAATTTTTTATAAAAATAAAAAGCGCGATAAATATTCGGTAACTTACGCAAGTTATTTTCTTCCGACTCCGGTTTTTATTTTACAATTGTGTTGTGGTTAAAAAATTTAAATTATTCTCAAAAGCTTGCCCTAACCTGCACGCGACCGACATGAACAGTTTTCACATCACCAATTTTTCTACCTTCATAACTCAAAGAAAACAAAAGATTTTTCGATAAATTTTTATCGAAATTAATGTTCCAGATAAAATTCTGTCCGTTTTGCAGACCTTCGAGAAAAGCAAAAGCTATTGGTGTATTATTGTCGCCAATAAATTTGACGGTTTCGGAACTGAATTTAGCGCGAATCTGTGCCGCACTCGTTTGATTCCA
>JAYTNA010000711.1:0-9590 GCA_043748865.1 Saprospiraceae bacterium | reverse complement strand
TCCATTGTCCATTGTCCATCGTCCATTGTCCATCGTCCTTTAAGAATGAAAAAAAAACTCACCGCCTTCATAGAAGAGAATTATCTTTTCTCGTCCGATGAGCAATTACTCGTGGCAGTGAGTGGTGGTGTAGATTCTATGGTATTGTGCGATTTATTGAAAAGTTGTGATTATACTTTTTCGGTTGCTCATTGTAATTTTCAATTGCGCGGAGCAGATTCCGATGCAGACGAAAATTTTGTAAAAAATTATTGTAAAACCCAACTCATACCTTGTTTCACCAAAAAATTTGATACACTTGAAATGGCAGAAGCTGCAAAAAAATCTATTCAAGAAACCGCACGTGATTTGCGTTATGCTTGGTTTTCGGAATTGTTGAACAAACACAGCCATTTGAAATATCTCGTCACGGCACACCATGCATCTGATAATGTTGAAACCATTTTATATAGATTAGCGAAAGGAACCGGTTTAAACGGGTTGACCGGCATTTCGGTAAAAGATTTTAAACGACGTATTGTTCGTCCGTTGTTGTTTGCTTTCAAAAACGAAATTTTAGATTACGCCCAAAAAAATGATATTGCCTATCGCGAAGACGGTTCAAACACAAGCGATAAATATTGGCGCAATTATATTCGACACCACATTGTTCCGGCGTTTGAAAATATAAATCCGGCGTTTGAAAAAACAATGGAACACTCGATTAATGTATTCAAAGATATTTTTTCTTTTTACTCGGAAGCTCTTTTGGTATCTAAAATAAAATTTGTACGAACAGAAAAAGAGCAAAGCGTTATTGATTGGAAATTATTAAGTACATCTATTCACAAAAAACTTTTACTCTACGAATTTTTAACGCCCTTCAATTTCAATTACGAACAAGTTATACAAATTATCGCAGTATTAGAAAAAGAAAATGAAAGCGGCAAGAAATTTTTTTCAGACACGCACGAATTATTACTAAACAGAAAAGAAATAATCTTGCGCGATAAAAATCTTTCAAAAAAAAATCTTTCAAAAAAAAAATTAGAAAAATTTTTTGAAAAAAATTTTGAAAAATTTTTCCCGGAAAAAAAATTTTCAAAAAATTATTTTGAATTAAGTTTTATTTTTGAGAAGAAAAAAATAATTTTTTCCGGAAAAAAAATAGAAATAAAAAATTCGCTTAACGATTATCCTATTATTTCGGGTGATAAAACTTTTGCAAGTTTTGATGCCGATGTTTTAAAATTTCCGCTCATCATTCGCTCATCAAAACGAGGCGATAAATTTCAGCCTTTCGGTATGAACGGGCAGAGTAAATTGTTAAGTGATTTTTTGCGTTCGATTAAACTTTCCGAATTTGAAAAAGAAAAACAATTGCTACTTACTGATGCCAATAATAATATCGTTTGGGTAATCGGACAACGCATTAATGACAGATATAAAATATCTGAAACAACTTCAGCTGTTTGGGAGTTTAGTATGAGTGGCGAATTATGAATTGATTCGTTTTCTTCCGACATTACCAATTAACCAATCAACAATGACCAAAGCCGCCGCGATTGCAAAAATTTTAGAAAAACTTTATCCTGAAACACCGATACCTCTGAATCATTCCGATGCCTATACCCTACTGATTTCCGTCATACTTTCGGCACAATGCACGGATGTGCGCGTCAATCAGGTAACACCTTTTTTATTTGAACGAGCAGATAATCCTTATGACATGATAAAACTATCGGTGGAAGAAATCCGAGACATTATTCGTCCGTGCGGATTATCGGGAAGAAAGTCGCAAGCCATTTTCGATTTATCGCACATCTTAATTGATAAACACAACGGACAAGTACCAGAAAATTTTGAAGATTTAGAAGCCTTGCCGGGTGTCGGACATAAAACGGCTTCTGTCGTGATGTCGCAAGCCTTCGGCGTTCCTGCTTTTCCCGTTGATACACATATACATCGTTTAGCAACGCGGTGGGGATTAACGAGCGGAAAAAATGTAGAACAAACAGAAAAAGATTTGAAAGCTCTTTTTCCTGAATCGTCTTGGAATAAATTACATTTGCAAATTATTTTTTTAGGCAGACAACACTGTCCTGCACGCGGACATAAAATTGCCGATTGTCCAATTTGTTCTATTTACAGTGTCGAAGAAAAATAAAGTTTGAGCGATTTATACAAATAAAAGGTTGTTCAGCGTTTTAATATTTATATACTTTACTAACTTAATTTTATATTTTTAATGAAAAAAACAATTTTAGCATTTGCGTTTATTTTATGTGGTACATTGTGTATCAATGCACAAACAACACCTGCAACAAGTTCATCAACAACACAAACTGCTCCAACTAAAACGCATAAACAGAAAAAGCATAATAAAACAACCGCAGCAACTATGTATGAATGTCCGATGAAATGCGAAGCGGCTTCTAAAACTGCCGGCAAATGCGCAAAATGCGGCATGGATAGAGTAAAAGTGGGTGCCAAATAAAAAATTGCAAAATAAACTCTAAAAATCCACTTTCAAATATCTTTGAACTTGGATTTTTTGTATTTTTGGGTGATTGATTAAGCACGACAATAAAATAAATTGATAAATGAAATTAAAAATCATAAATTGAAAATCATCATTTATTTTTCATCATTAAATAAAATATGCTGCGCCGGTTCATTTTAATATTTTTAATTGCTTTTAGTCAAATAGGTTGTTTTCAAAAAACGCAACCGAATCAATCTTCTGCAGGTATTCGCACCGACACAATGCCGGCAGTATCTTCCGGTATTTCATCAACGGATAATGCGGCAACACCGGAAGTATCTGCGAACGACCCGATTCCTCTGAAAGTGTATCAAGTTTTGCAATACATTCGCAAAAATCACGCGCCGATGCCGGGTTTTGAAGGCGGCAGAACTTTCGGAAATTTTCAAGGCGTTTTACCAAAAACGGATGCGACCGGTAAACAAATTGTGTATCAAGAATGGGACGTGAATAAACACATTTCGGGAGTTAATCGCGGCGTGGAAAGATTGTGTACCGGTTCCGACAATCGGGCTTGGTACACACATGATCATTATGTTACTTTCGCGCAAGTTTTTGATAAAAAAGTACCTGCAACACAAGATGACGCAACAAATGCAGCAAATAATGCCGGCAATTCAACGATGCCGGAAAATTCTGCATCTAAAATTGCTAAAGTCATTGCATCAATCAATGAAAAAGATGCACCGCCGGAAGGTTATCAAGGTGGCGGTCTTTTTGAAAATCGAGAAAAACTTTTACCTGAGACGGATGCGAGCGGCAACGCTATTACCTATAAAGTTTGGGATATTAATCCGAATACAAATAGAGGCATCGAAAGAATTGTTACGGGTTCCGACGAACGTGTTTGGTTTACACGCGATAAATTTAAAACCTTTTCGGAAGTAGATGAAAACGGTGCAATTGTTTCTTCCGGCGAAAGTACATCGGTTGCGGTTCCGGAAAAAGGCGGCAAAATTATTATTCCGCCAAAAGTTTACGCGGTGTTGAAATATGTTTTAGCGAATCACGCACCGATGAAGGATTATGTCGGCGGTAGAGAATTTACAAATTATCAAAAAGTTTTGCCTTATGCAGATGCAAAAGGGAAAAAAATATTTTATCAAGAATGGGATGTGAACAAACACGTTCAAGGTATTAATCGCGGACCGGAACGTTTATGTACCGGTGCCGACGGCAGAAATTGGTACACGAATGACCATTATATAACTTTTGTGCAAGTAAAATAACTTTCGATTTTGGATTTTCGATTTTGGGTTTTGGATTTATGAATACAAAATCGAAAAATTAAATCCAAAATCCAAAATCGAAAATCCAAAATCGAAACCTATGTCTAATTTTAAAATTTTAAAAACAGCTTATAAAAGCGTTCCGCATAAAAATACAGTGGAAGCTGTTATTGACGGTAATACTACGCAGCACATCGCCGATTTTTATGCCGCTATTGCGAAAGATTTACACTTTCCGGATTATTTCGGCAAAAATCTTGATGCTTTGAACGATTGTTTGAGCGATTTATCTTGGTTGGAACACAATCAAGTACATATCGTTTTGAAGCACTACGATAAATTTTTAAGTGCCGAGCCTAAAGATGTGCGTTGGAATGTACTGCATATACTCAACGAAGCAGCAAAAAATTGGAAAAGTTCTACCGGTGCGAACAAAATGAAATTCGATATTTCAGTTGAACACAGCGAATTATTCAAACAAGATTTGATTGATGCGGGGGTATAATTAAATGAACAATGAACAATGAATAATGAACAATTTATTCATTGTTTATTGTTCATTACTATTCAATGGATTCAAAACCCTTTAGAAATTAATAAATTATTGTTCATTGTTCGTTATTCATTGTTCATTTCTCATCTGTCCACTCCCGGCACCATCGGCAAACTTTCATTGCCGTCATCACTCACACTTTGAACGGAGAAAAAATAATTATCTTTACTGTACGGCAATCTTATTTCGGTTTGAGTTATAAAGATTTTCTTTTGCCAAAATGCGCTGGTGGTTTCGCGCATCAAAACATAAAAACCTTTTACTTTTCCGGATTTCGGTTGTTTCCAAGTCAAGAAAGTTGAGTTGGTTAAATTTTTCGCATCAATTTTTACTTCTTGCGGCATACTCGGTGCTTTTGCGAGATTAGCGAGATTAGCGAGATTAATTGCCGTATTTTTTCTGAGATATTCAAAATCCATGAACTCGGCTAAATCGCCGAATTGTTTGCCGTTTTCTTTCCGCACGTCTTGATGCTGGTGATCGTAATTTTCATTCATTTCCGTGATACGCACCGCAGCAAAACCGCGTTGCACGTAAGGCGTATGATCACCGCCGCGCAAAAAACGATCGTTGCGATACACCATCACTATTTCTAAATTTTCAACGTACCTCTCCCCTATTTCTTTCACGTAACGCGCTAATTGTCGGCACTTGCCGTCGTTTTCCAAACCCAAATTTCTGATATTGAGTGTTGCACGACCGGTATCTAAAACAGAAAAACTTTCGCTGAACACGCGCAGTCGCGTGTTGTCAATTATATTTGTTTCGTTGCTGTGGTTACTGCCCATGATGTCGTTATTCAAAACGGCTTCGAGATTTCTATTTTCTTTTTTCATTTTTTCCGCCATAAAATTCGCACCCAGCAAACCTTGTTCTTCACCGCTGACCGCCACAAAAATTATCGTCGCCGGAAAATTATTTTTACTCATTATCCGCGCACATTCTAAAACCGCCGCTACCCCACTGCCGTCATCATTCGCACCCGGCGCAATACTTTCACCATTCAATACATCACTCGCACGACTATCGAGATGACCACTGATGAGAAAAATTCGGCTGTCATTCGCATCACTTCCTTTTAATGTGGCGACAACATTTCCCAACATCGTCGGCTTCGTCACACGTTTTCCATCGGCAGCTAAAGTTGTTGTATCAATAAAAGCAGACAACCTACCACCACTTTGTTCCGCAAATTTATTAAACTGATTTACAACCCAAATACGCGCCGCACCGATACCGTTACTCAAACTTTTTTGATCACTCAAAGTATTTCGCGTACCAAAAGCCACCATCTGATGAATATAAGATTTCAAAGAATCGGCAGAAACTCCCTGCACCATTTTTTCAATCACCGGATCGCGATTGATGGTAGTTTGTGCGCCGAGAATGTTTGAAAAAGAAATAATTACGAGCGTGGCGATAAATTTCGAGTGCATAAGGTGCGATATTTAATTTTTAGAACTTGTGTGCAAGATAGTATGTAGAGACGACGATTCATCGCGTCTCACGTTTATTTGGCAAAATACGATTGCCATTCGTGCGTGGAGACGCGATAAAGCGCCGTTTCTATATTTTTTATTGGTTTCTGAATCAGGATTTACAAAATTTAAAAATTTACAAAATGTAAAATTAATCTTGATTTTGAAAATTCTTAAATTCTGAAAATTCTGATTCAGAAACCGATGACGGAACACACCAAACGAAAACCCAAATTGTCGCCACGAATTGTCGGTTTAGAACTTGTACGATAAGTGACTCTACAAGCAACATTATCATTGTACCAACTGCCACCACGAAACACCGGCTCCCACCACGAAGAAATATTTTCTGGATTTAATGAAGTTTTCTTATTGTAATAATTTTTACCATACAAATCTCTACACCATTCCCAAACATTGCCGGACATATCGTACAAACCCAATTGGTTTTCTAATTTCAAACCAACCGGTTTTATTTCTTTGTAAGAATTATTTTTATCATAACCATACCACCCCAATTCATCCAAATTATCACCTCCTGAAAATTCAAAATTGTCTTGCCAATATATACCACCTCGAGCTGAATATTCCCATTCGGCTTCTGTAGGCAAGCGAGATTCTACTTGAAAATCTTGTTTTAATTTTTCAAAAAATAATTTTGTATCATTCCAATTTACATTTTCAACGGGTCGTCTATTGCCTTTAAAACGCGATGGATTTTTACCCATTACTTTTTCGTAAAATACTTGCGTTGCAGGATATTTGCCAATATAAAAAGAGGATAGTTCAACTTCGTGTTTCGGGTTATCATCATAGCTGCCATCACCCATAATAAATTTTCCACCCTCCACAAAAATCATTTCGGAGAGGTCGGCGAGGTCGGGTGTGTCATTGAAAATAGAAAAAGAATTCATTTTAATTGAAATTGTAGAGACGCATTGAATGCGTCTCAATTACGAACGAATCACGAACGGCAAAAATAATTTGCTAATTAAACGTGAGATGCCATAAATGGACATCTCTACACAATTCTACGCTTTTTCTTTCACGCCCTTAAATAAAACGAAAACATTTTCGTCCGGTAGATTTTTATCTTTTATTTCTTCGATGCCGAAATCAAAAGATTTTTCAATTGTTTTGCCGGAGGCGATGCCGAGATAAAAACCTTGTGCAAAAGCGATGGCAGTGCTATCATTTACGGGTGCTTGCGTACCGATGACAAAAGGAATATGTTGAGCGAGCAGCTTTGCAATAGAGAAAGTATTGCAAGCATTTAATACAACACATTGCGTTTTGTCGGAGAGTGCAACTATTCTCGAAAAATCTTCGGCTTCTAAATTCCTTTGTTCCAAAATAATTCCTTTTTTCGTGCCGTGACCGGCATAATGCAAAATATCAGAATCTTCTGTCAAAACAAATTGTCGAAATTTTTCTCTATCAAGTCCATGTTTTTGTATGAATTTCAAACGTCTGTCTTTATCGAAAAACTGAATGATATCTTCCGCATAGCGACTTTCTAGTCCGGTATTCAATGTTCCGGATGCCAAAAATAAAATTTTCACTTTACTTTTCACTTTCGCAAACGGCATAAACTCACGAAATTTTTCCATTTTAATTTCTTGAGTGCCTAATTTTAAAATTTCTTTGAACTCATCTTTAAGTCGTATGCCTCGTAAGTTTTCATCCCACAAAAACGCGAATTCTTTAACACCAAAATTTTTTAATACACTTGAACCTATAAAATTTCCTTTATGAAATGCTTCAACACTAAATTCCAAATATCGCAGCAGTTTTGCATCTTTCAAATCATCTATCAAACTATTTAATTTTTCGACGATGATGTGATACATGTCCGCTACTTCACTGCCTTTTAATTTTAGTTCGATGTATTTCTCTTGCCAATTTTCGGTGAGTTCGGCGTACGTATTTGTTTTATGGTCGTGCAGTACGACACCGTTTTTCCAAATCTGATCGTTGTAAATTTTTTGATACAGCCCTACTATTAATTTATTGAGCGTACCCGCCGGTAGAAAAGGTTTGTAAACAAATCGCAAATGATAATCCGTAGCCGAAAATTCGATGGTATCTTCCGGTTTTTTCTTTTCTATTAAAGCAGGAAAAACGTAAAACGTTTCACCGCTTTTTTTCTGCGGATAACACATTTCGTAAGCCAATAAAAAAGCTAAAAGTTTTTTGTGTTCGTCAGCTGTATAAGCAAATTCTTTTTCGGCGACTTTGTAAGTTGCCCACACTGTTGAAAATTGTTTCGGATAAAATTTCGCATCAACTATTATAGTATCTGTTGCAGCCAAAACTTTACAAATTGCATCGCGCACCCAATTCGGATTCAATACAATAAAACCTTTTAAAGCCTCGTCAGAAAATTTTTTCGAGAAATACAAAACGGTGCCGATTCTATCTAAAACAGTCAACCAAGTTGTTTCTGCTGCCGAAACATCCATTTTATTTTCCGCACAAATATCGAGATACGCTTGCTTTGAAATATGATTGATGCCTTCTGCCGCTTTATCTTCCAATATTTTTTTGACTGTCAACCAATTTCCGGAATACTTATCCAATAAAACATCAGGTCCGATTTTAGAAACCGATTCCGTTATTTTTGTTTCAAAGCGGGGAAAATTTTCGAGCGTTTCACAACTTATTTTTATAAATTCTACATTGCCGTAAACATCTTTAATATCTTTTTCTTGAATACTCGTATCGCCGGGCAAATCTATTTTGTTCATCACATAAATTATCGGCGTTGATTCGTTTTCGGTTTGCTCTGTCCGGTACGCATTCGCCATCAATAACCAATAATCATCGCCGATATAATTTTCATTTTCCGGATTATTATTGTCGGGCGATGTCACATAAACGTACAATGATTTGCGCGAACAAAACAGCGATTGCACCTCTCGAAATTTACCTTGTCCGCCGAAATCCCAAATTTTTAATTTAAAATCAATCGTTTCGGCTTGCGAACCGTTGTTGTTTGAAATTATTATCGGATAGTTTTCAATGACGCTGTGCAAACCGGGTGTGCGATCTAATTTGGTCGGTAGTTTTCCTTTTTTATCCAACAATTTTATTCTGATAGAACTTTTACCGACTTCACCGTTGCCGATTAAAATCATTTTCGCTTCGTGCAGATGTACAAACTCTTCGAGCTTTCCGGCACTTAAATAATTTCGCACATCTTCCCAGCAATTGGTGTTGGCTTCCGTAATATCTTTCGGAATGTTTTGCAACGCACTCCCTTTCAAATAAAGATATTCCATTTTAGAAAACACTTTTTTGATAGTGAGTTCTGTCAGTTGCGCGTTATCCACCAAATCCATTAAAATTAATTGCGGGCAATCGCCGTTGAACACGACTTTTGTGAGAGCCGGATTGTTTTGCAAATAAATTTGTTGCAGTGCATCAAAACCTATTGGAAATTCGATGTCGGTGATGCCGATATTATCGGCATACAATAGTTTTAGTTTCGGCAGTCCGATTACAAATTTTAGTTGTTTTATGTTTTGGTTGCCGCTGATGTAGAGATATTCTAAATCCAAGGCATCGGAAGAAAGAAAAAGTGTTTCTACGTTTGTTTTCATCAAACGCAATGCAATGATATTGCCGGCTTCATTCACGGCAAAACCATCATCGGCTCGGCGGCGAATGTGTTCTAAATCAAATTGTGGAATTAATTTTTCGTTTTTGATGGCATAAAGTGATGTGTCCATGACTTGAATTTATTGTTGGTTTCTGAATCAGAATTATCGGAATTACCGGAATTGAAAAAATTTATTATTGGTTGT
>JAYTNA010000710.1:0-13353 GCA_043748865.1 Saprospiraceae bacterium | reverse complement strand
ATGATTATGACGGCAGATAAAATTGATTTGAAACCAATTGCAACTGAATTAACGACGACTAAAAAAATTAAAGGCAAGAAAATCAATAACACCGACTATCAAAAAATAATTAAAGAGCATATTGCCGGGAAAATAAAAGAAGAACAATATCCATATTGGGGTATTCGATATTGAGTAATGGGCAATGGACGATGGACAATAGACAATCAACGATGTGTAATATACAAGGATGAGTTGCTTTTTCGTTGTCCATTGTCTGTTGTCTATTGTCCGTTACTTATTTTCCCTTGCCTTGCATCAAAACGACGAGTGTATAAAAAAGAATTTTAAAATCAAGCAGTAACGACATATTTTCGATGTAGAGAATATCGAATTTAAGGCGTTGAATCATTTCATCAACAGTAGAAGCATATCCGTATTTCACTTGTCCCCACGAAGTAATTCCCGGACGCACTTTCAATAAATGTTTGTAATGCGGTGCGCGGTACATAATTTGTTCGATAAAAAATTGCCGTTCCGGTCGCGGACCAACGAGCGACATATCGCCTTTCAAAACATTTTGGAACTGCGGTAATTCATCTAAACGCCATTTGCGCATCGTTGCACCCCACGATGTGCATCTGTCGTCGCCGGTGCGACTAAGTTGCGGACCGGTACTCTCTGCATCCGGATACATCGAACGAAATTTGTAAATCATAAATGGTTTGCCGTTTAAACCAATACGTTCTTGACGATAAAAAATAGGGCCGGCAGAAGATAATTTTACACGAATGATAATATACAAAAACACGGGAATTAAAATAATTAAACCTAAAATACTGAGTACGACATCTAAAAAACGTTTCAATATTTTTTGCCATTTGGGCATTATTTCCTGCTTAATTTCTATCAAAACTGCACCGTACAAATGATTCATTTTTACAGTGCCAAGCATGATGTCGTACATATCCGGGATGACTTTTATCAAAATTTTATCGCCAAAATCGAAAAGGGCATCTAATATTTGTTTGAGTTTATTGTGTTCCGAAGTTTCTATCGCAATGATGACTTCTTCAATATTTTGCAGTTGAATGATACCGGCGAGTTGATTCAGTTGTCCTAATTTGGGTAAATATTTTTCTAAATCCGGCAAACCGCTGCCATTAGAATTTACAAATCCGAGAAATTTGTAGCCTAAACCTTTACCGCGATTCGAAATTTCTTGATATAAATCTAAAGCATTTTGATTGCCGCCGATGATAATTGTATTAAATGTCACCTCGTTTGCTTTTAATCGCCGACTGGCTCGGGTAAGTAAAATCATGCGCACCGTGACGGTGATAAAAAAATGCAAAAGAAAAAGAATAAGAAAAGAACGCGCGTAAGATGGAGAGTCCGTCATCACATCGTCTAAGACCAATGCAAAAAACAAAAACAGCACACCGATAGAACTCAGAAAAAAAGTGCGAGCAATGGTATCTAAACGCGAAAGCCGATAAATATCTTTGTAATTATCGAAGAGTGCATAAAACAAAAGCCAACCTGTGGGAATAATAAAAATACCCGCCCAATATTTCCAATCATTCAAAACTTCCCAATGTCCGAATCCGATTTTTTCTGCGAACCACTTTCTGTACAAAAAAAAACACGCCCACGCCGCCATTGCCGAAAAAAAATCCGCAATAGTATAAATAGTGGTATCAAATTTACGACGACGGTTCATAATAGTCGGTTAGTCGGTTAGTCGGTTAGTCGGTTAGTCGGTTGGTTAGTTGATAGTCTATGTTTAGACTAACTGACTAACCAACCGACTAACTGACTAACTAACCAAACTATCTGCAATACTTTTCAGCGCGACGAAAATAGGTTCACGTCCTTCTGAAGTAATGAGTTTATCTTCGTCGTCCGTAAGTGCATCTTCGATAAAGGCAAGCAAATCTTCTTGTGTTGTTTTCTCAAAAAAAATTGTAATTCTGTCTCGGAAGCGTTTTTGAGTAACGTTTTCGAGCAAAGTCCAATTGTGTTCTTCTGCGATTTCCAAATCTGTTTCTTTAATTGGTGCTATGTTTCCGTTTTCAGTTTCTACGGATTTGTACAAAACCATGGTCAGGTATAACATATACTCGCGTTCGTCTTGCGTCAGCAATTCAAAATCTTCGCTGAATAAATACGCCATTAGTGCCGGCTGTTGCACCGACAAGTTTTCAACTTCGTGTTCAAAGTCAGCAGTTTCTAAATCTTCTACGACCTTGTCTATTGTTTTTTCTGAAATCATCGGGAAAATGAATAATGAACAATGAACAGTAAATCAAGAATAATATTATTCATTATTCATTGTTCATTAATTTGACTGTTGTTCGTCCTCTATCCGTAACAAGTTGTACAAAATAAAGTCCGGTATTAAGAGCAGGCAAAGATAAGGTGAGTTGGTTGGAAGCATAGAATTTTTGCTCAAAAATACGTTTGCCGGTGATATCAAATACAAAAATAGTTCCCTCGTTAATGAGCGCATCAAAATTGCATTGAAATGTACCGTTTTGAATGGGATTAGGCGAAACGGAAAATGAAATGGCATTAAGGTCGGATGTAGCAGAAACTAAACCGCAACCGTTTGAAGTTAAAAGTGCCGACCGATAAAGACTTAATGCGGCTAACATCCGTTCTTTTTGTCCTTTGGTGAATAAATTGATACACGAATCGTTACCGTAATCCATATAATTCATGAACATGGTACCGTTTCCAATAAAAGTACAATCGTCAAATTTTGGGAATGTCGAACATTTGTAGGCGGCAGCATGTTCGGGCGGTGTATCATCAACAAAATCGGTAGAACAATATACACCGTCACCGTTACCGAAAGTATGAATTAAATTGAACCAATGCCCGATTTCATGAACAACGGTTCGCCCGAAGTTGGTAGTTGAAAAATTCTCCGGAGCAATACCGAAAGCCTTGTAATTGACTATGACACCATCATTAGCCGGAGTTGACAGCAATTGCGTCGGATAATAGGCGTAACCGAACAAATCTGTTCCGATATTTCCGACCCAAATATTCAAATACTTTTGCGGATTCCAACCGTCAATCCCGCCGGAATTATAGTGCTTGAAACCGTCAAAGCCACCGCCGATAAAAAGGCGATTGGTTTTTGTGCGCGTAATACCGGTTGTTGCATTTCCTGAAGGGTCTTTAGTCGCCAAACAAAATTCAAAACCAATATCGGCGGCTACATTTTTCCAATCGTCGGGCGTTTTTGTAGAATCGGCATTTTTGCGGCGATAATCGCGGTTAAGGGCTGCAATTTGAGAATATACATTATCATCAGAAATATTTTCTTCATCTCGAAGATAGATGATATGTACTACCACAGGAATTGTAATGACAGTGCGCGTTTGCAAAGCATTTCTATTCAACAGAATTTGAGATTGAATACGTGCTTCCTCGGATGCCATCGCCGCCGCGTCCGCAAAACCGGAAAAATAAGTAGGCGTTCCGCAACGTTCTTGCGCTTTTAGCGTTAATTTAAAACAAAAAACAAAGCATAACAGGGTAATTTTTTTCGACATTTTTTTTACTGTTGAAAATTGAAATTGTTTGCGTTGTAAATTCTAACTTTTAATCGCCCATAAAGTTGTAGATTTACAAGTAAAGATTAAATTTTTCCGGCGAAAATGATAATCATTTAAAATATTGATATAAAATTAGCTTCCAAGTATTATTTTTGCAATTCTTTTTGCAAAATTGGCTTAATTTTTACGTGATAATTGCGCAACGGACAGTTTTCCTAATCAATATAAATTCAGCTTAGGAAAACGCAAGATAAACAAACTCCCGATTAGGGTTAATTATTTTATTGTCAGAATGATTATCTTTTACGTCGAATATAGAAAATATTTAACGAAAAAGATAGACATTATCGCGGTAAAAGAATAAATATAATCGGGAGTTTATTTGTTTCGCATTCCTAAAAATAAAAAAACAATGAAAAGTATTGTAATGGTTATAGTAGCGATGTTTGCATTCATCGGCTTTTCCTTTTCCCCCGGGTTTTTAAATTGTCGTCCGGATGCAAATAATATTTTAATAAAATCGGATACACTATTAATTGACGGCGGGAAAAAAGAAAAAATGTCTTTTAACCCTGATTTACCGGCTGTTGATCAAGCCAGATTATTATTGCGCAATATCCAATTAATGGGTAAAGTAAGCAATGATTTGGCTGTTATTGATTCGGGTTTTGCAGTGCGCGTCGGAAAAACTTGTGAAATAACACGCGATCAACTACGCTCTTACTTAGAAAAATACCACATCAACGAATGGGAAATCGGCGGCAGTATTGATATGCCGGTAAGTACGGTAACGGATATTAACGGTAATGTGACTTATGCGAAATACATGGTTTTTCACGACACAAGTTTTCCGCGCTACGGAAAATCAGGCTTCCCGAATAATATTAATGATGACTCTTGGGAATGGAATCATTTAAATCGCTGGTTGACAAATGTGACGCATATATTTGTTAATCGCATCGGCGAATCAAAAACAATGACACCATTCAGTGAAGGTATGACGGCTACAAAATTAGAACGCTATGTGATGGGCGACGCTGCATCAAAAGGTTTGTATTTGCACATTGAAATGATTCAACCACGCGCCACCATGAAAGGTTACGGCAGGCACAATGACGTGGACGCGCCGGATCCGGGATTCACTGATGATCAATATCGCCGCCTTGCACTTATTTATACAGCTGCCGGTGTACGTAAAGGTTCTTATTTAATTCCCGCCTTCCACGCTTGCGTTGATTGCAATATTCGCAACGCGCACGACGACCCTCAAAATTTTGATTTAAAAAAATTCTTTTTCATTCTCAATGGGATGTGGAAAGAGATAGAGAAAAAATAAAAAAAGTAGTCGTTAGTTGTTTTCTGAATCAGAATTTTCAGATTTAATCGAATTTTCAAAATTCAAAATTCACAACTAACAATTAAACACTAACAACTAACAACCTATGTTCACCGGCATAATCGAATCTTTAGGAAAAATAATAAAAATAGAACGTGAAGGCACGAATGTACATTTCATGATAGCTTCTTCGATATCAAATGCATTAAAAATTGACCAAAGTTTATCACATTCAGGCGTTTGCTTAACCGTTACAAAAAAAACAAAAACTACACACACCGTTACTGCCATTGACGAAACACTGCAACGTACTAATTTAAAAGATTGGAAAATGGGCGATAGTGTCAATTTAGAACGCGCCATGTTAGCTAACGGGCGTTTAGACGGACATATCGTTCAAGGTCATGTAGATACCATTGCCGAATGTATTGAGATAGAAACGATAGACGGCTCCTGGGTTTTTACTTTTCGTTTTGTCGCCGATAAAAAATATATACTCGTTGACAAGGGTTCTGTCTGTATTGACGGCGTTAGCCTCACTGTAAACAATCCGACGGACGATACATTTTCCGTCGCTATCATACCTTACACTTACGCGCATACCCGTTTTCATTTTTTAAAAAAAGGCGATAATGTCAATTTAGAATTTGATATTTTGGGAAAATATTTGGTGTGCTATTTAGAGCGTTTGAAACTAAATTAAAGTTTTTTATTGTTTTACCAATTAAAAAATTTTATTTCAGTAAGAATTTTAAACTTTTCCGGTTTATATTCATGCAACTTTATTAATTTTGCGTGTCAGTACTGCTAATATGTTCCTAATACGTTTTTTTAATACCCTAGCATAAAAATAACTAATACCTTGTTTCAATTTTTTACAAAAAAAAATAAATCTTCTGCGTTAGATTTCTCGGCTATCGGTGTTGATATGCACTCACACTTGATACCGGGTATTGATGACGGTGCGCAAACGATAGAAGATTCTTTAGTTTTGATAAAAAGATTGCAAGCGTTAGGGTTTACGGAAATAATTACAACACCACATACTTACAGCGATTATTATCCGAATACAAGTGCCGGTATTTTAGCCGGTTTGGAAACCGTTCGTGCGGCACTGAAAGAAAACAATATTGATATACCCATAAAAGCGGCATCGGAATATTATTTAGATGATCACTTCGAGTCATTGCTCAATAATCATGATATTTTAACACTCGATGAGAAACACGTTTTAGTAGAAATGTCGTTTTTTGCCGCGCCACCGAAATTGTTTCAATATTTATTCAAAATACAAACAAAAGGTTATAAACCTGTCTTAGCACATCCGGAACGGTACAGTTTTTATGAAGGCGATTTAAAAAAATATGAAGCATTGAAAGAAGCTGGTTGTTTATTTCAAGTTAATGCGCTTTCAATAGCCGGATATTACGGACCTCTGGTACAACGCGACGCACAAAAACTTTTAAAAGCAGGCATGATAGATTTAATAGGAACCGATATGCACCATGAACGTCATGCTAACGCACTAGCAAAATCTCTTAGTTCACCCGAAATGCAAAAAATGCTGATGCAAATTCAACTCAATAACCCGATATTCTATGCTAAACAAAACTGAACAAAACTAATTTAAAAATATCCACAAATTTATACGAAATGCGTTCTTCATTACTCTTATTTTCTTTGTGTCTTTTATTGACACTCTCTTCTTGTGACAAATGGCTTATTCCGCATGAAGATCTCGTAACTTTTCAAAAAATACAAACTGATTCTGTTGGAATCATTGCGAATAAAACCGAAATCTATATTCAACCGGAAGATCAGTTAGTTATTTCTGTAGCAACCCCGGACCCGGAAGCTATGAAAATATTTAATTCGGGTAGTGGCGATGCCAATCCTTACGTGCTTCAAAATCCGCAAAATGTTGAAAATTTTGTCGGCTATATCGTTGATGCCGACGGCAATATTGATTTTCCGATAGTAGGGCGAATAAAAATTGCCGGCTTAACAGTTACCGCAGCAAAAAATTTACTCAGTGATAAATTGCAAGTGTATCTGAAACAAACGGTTATTAATATGCGCTTCTTAAATTTGCGCGTAACAGTAATGGGCGAAGTCAGAAAACCGGGTACTATCAAATTTTCTTCCAAACGTTTAACAATTTTAGAAGCTATAGGAGAAGCCGGCGATTTAACAGAGTATGCCAACCGTACTAATGTATTGGTTATGAGAGAAAAAGACGGAAAACGTTCTACTGCACGACTAAATTTACAAAATGCTAATTTGTTGAGTTCGCCTTATTATTACCTCGAACAACACGATGTCGTTTATGTTGAACCAACAATTCATAAAGAATACGCACTTAAAGATAAAGTTGATAGAAGAATTCCTATTATATCCGCCATTATTTCAGCCGTATCTGCAAGTGTCGGAACGCTCGCTTATCTCTATCTTATATTCAAAAAATAAATTTTAGATTTTGGATTTTGGATTTTAGATTTCGGATTTTGGATTTTAGATTTCGGATTTTAGAATAGAAAATCTAAAATCCAAAATCTAAAATCGGCAATAATTTTAATACACCTAAATAAAAAAAAATGTCGGTAAAAGTAGAAAACGAAAGCACCGAATCAAGTATAGACTTGCGTAGTTTATTTGTACGTTTCCTCGCCAATTGGTATTGGTTTATTATTGCTTTAGCTTTAGCTATAGCTTCGGGTATTTTATATCTACGTTATGCCGATGAAAACTTTAGTGTAAAGTCGGCGATTCTTATTAAAGATGAAAAGAAAAACGGGCTTTCTCAAGAGTCAATGATAAAGCAATTAGAAAAAGTAACAGATATGCCGGGATCTGAAACAAGTATTGACGATGAAATTCAGATTTTAAAATCTGCCAATCTAATGCGTCGTGTCGTAGATTCTCTGAAATTGTATTGTACCTATTATGTTACAGGGCGTGTTAAAACTTCGGAAGAATACGAAAGGCGTGGTCTAAATCTGACGATGCTTTTTCCGCCGGATTCGATTATGCGGACGGTGAATATGAGTATTAAACCAACTTATAGCGATGATTTTACAATTTTATCCGCATTAGGTAAAGATAGTTTGCGTTGTAGATACAGTGTACCTTTTAAATACGCAGGGCAAAATTTTATCTTACACAGACAAGATTCGATTACGGAAAATGCGGAATATAAAATTAAAGTCAGAAATCCGGAGATTGTTGCGCGTGAAGTAATAAGTACAAATTTAACTATTAAAAAAATAGAAAAATCTAATGCCTTGGCTATTTCTATCAAAGACGGTAGTCCTGCAAGAGGTATTGATATTATAAACCGATTAGTTCAAGCCTATAATCAAAAAATTCTGGAAGATAAAAACCAAGCCGGCAGACAAACGTTGAATTTTATAAAAGACCGATTAGCACTGATTGATAATGAATTAAAAGGCGTAGAATCGGGTGTTGAAGGTTTGAAATCAAATAAAAATTTAGCACTCGAATTTCCGATGCAAGCTAATAATTTTGTTACGCGATTAAATATTTCCGATAATCAATTAGTAGAATTAGACATCAGAGCTAATATTCTGAAAAATTTTAAAAGCCATTTACTCAATGACAACAACAGATATTCTTTGGTGCCTTATAGCCAAGAAATGAGTCCCGCGGGTAGCGGTGTTTCCGACTTAATTAAACAGTATAACGGGCTTTTGCTTGAGAGAGAAAAAAGATTAAAATATTCGACAACAGAAAGTCCTTATGTAGCAAGTTTAGATAAAGATCTCAATGCTTTACGACAAAATTTATTAACAAGTATTCAGACCGCTCAAGAAGACGTAGAAACACGTCGCCAAAAAACAAAACAAGAGCAATCACCGCTTGAAAAGCAAGTTAAGTCATTGCCGAATAGTGAACGTCAATACATTCAAATTCAACGTCAACAAAAAATAAAAGAGGCTTTATTTTTGTTTTTATCGCAAAAAAAAGAAGAAACCGATTTGTCCATAGCCGCACAAACCAACAGTGCGCAATTTTTGGAAAAACCATTGCTCGAAGGCAAAATTTTCCCTAAAAAAAGTCAAGTGTTGATTTTGTTGGGTTTATTGGGTTTATTAATCCCCGCAGGACTTTTAACAGCAATCCATTTCTTCGACAATAAAATCCGAAACAGTAAAGATATACAAGAGCGCACCAACACGCCGTTTTTGGGTACAATTGCGTTCAGCAAAAATGATAAAACAATTGTGGTTAATAAAAACAGCCGTTCTGCTGTTTCAGAAATGTTTCGACATTTGCGCACGAACATCCAATTTTTAAATGCCAATAAAGAAAACAAAGTGATTCTCGTCACCTCCACTTTAAGCGGTGATGGTAAAACTTTTATTGCCATTAATACCGGTGCGACTTTCGCTTTATCCGGCAAAAAAACAATTGTATTGGGATTTGATTTTCGCAAACCTAAATTAAGCAGTTATATCAATAATAAGGGTACAAAAGATGAAACGGGTATCACGAATTATTTAGTAGGAGATATGGAATTGAAACATTTGATTCAACCGACGACTGCCGAAAATCTATATTATATGGATTGCGGTCCGCTCCCACCTAATCCCGCGGAAATGATGATGTCAACTAAATTGCGTGAAATGATTTCGGAATTAAAAGCGCAATTCGATTATTTAGTTATTGACAGCGCACCGTTTGCATTGGTTACCGATTCTTTCTTGCTTAAAGATGTTGCGGACTCCACCATTGTTGTCACGCGATTCAAAAAAACTAATTTTCAATTAATAGAATTTATTGAAGAAACTTACAGAGAACAACGTTTGCCGAACATGGGTATCGTATTGAACGGCGCGGAAGCTGTACGCGGTTACGGTTACAATTACGGTTACGGTTACGGTTACGGTTACGGTTATTACGATAAAGGATCTTCGACTAAAAATTAAACGGTGTTCAATTACGAATTACCAATGCTTAGTGTTCAAAAAAATTTCTACTGCATTTTTGTAATTTTCTTTGTGAACTTTGTGATAACCTTTGTATAGTAATGACTCGCAATTCGTAATTGAAAATATGCAAAGAAATAAAAACCTAAAACAATTACAATCCGAACATTTCGACATCTGCATCATCGGAGGCGGTGCGAGTGGTGCCGGCGTTGCACTCGATGCTGCACTGCGGGGATATAAAGTAGCACTTATTGAAGCCGATGATTTTGCAAGCGAAACATCTTCTAAATCTACCAAACTCATTCACGGCGGTGTGCGTTATTTGGAACAAGCTTTTAAAAATTTCGATTTCGCGCAACTCAAACAAGTACGACACGGACTTGAAGAGCGACATACTGTTCTTTCTAATGCGCCGCATTTAGCACGTCCGTTACCTTTGGTAACGCCGGTATTCAGTTGGTTTGAAGGTTTTTATTTCACAATCGGACTCACGATTTACAGTTGGTTTGCGAAAAATGATTCTTTACCCGGTTCAAAATGGTTGTCGCGCAAAGATACATTTGACCGTATGCCTACCTTGAATAAAAAAACACACTCCTCTGTACTGTATTACGATGGACAATTAGACGATGCGCGTTATTGTCTGGCTATAATTCAAAGTGCCGATGCTGCGGGTGCTGCGGTTGTTAATCACGCAAACGTTACCGGTTTTGAAAAAAATACGGAAGGTAAACTCACTTTTGCTCAAATTCAAGATAATTTGACGGGGCTTTCTTTTTCCGTAAAATCTAAATTATTTATTAATTGCACAGGGGCTTTTGCCGATACTATTCGACTGGCTGCCAACGGCGATTTAGAAAAACGGATTCGCCCGTCGAAAGGCTCGCATCTTGTATTACCGCACCATATCTTAAACAGCGACAGTGCGATGCTGATTCCGAAAACACACGACGGACGCGTCGTGTTTGCCATTCCGTTTGAGAATACGCTGATGGTTGGTACTACCGATACCGACAGTGATAATACGCAAGAAGAACCCGTACTCGAACACGCCGAAATAAATTTCTTGATTGAAACTTTGGAAAGATATTTAGAAAAACCGATTTCACGAGATACCGTACAAGCCGGCTTCGCCGGCTTGCGTCCGCTTATCGCAGCGTCGGCAGCTCAATCAACAAAAAAATTGGTGCGTGACCATGAAGTAGAAACGGATACGCAAAGCGGACTCATCAGTTTACTGGGCGGAAAATGGACAACTTATCGCCTCATGGCAAAAGATACGGTTGATATAGTTGATAACATATTAAACGGAAAAATCGGCGCGTGTAAAACGGAAAAATATATGCTTTTCGGCGGCGATAAAATAAACCATGGTTTCATTCAAACGTGCAATGAAAAATTCGGACTGAATGAAACTATCGTCACACATTTAATTTCAAAATATGGCTCCCATACTGATAAAGTTTTAATAACGGCAAAAGAAAATCCGCTTTGGTCTGAAATTTTAATGCCGGATTATCCAATTTTAAAAGCAGAAGTGATTTATGCTGCTCGCGAAGAAATGGCTTTAACCGTGCGTGATTTTTTGGCGCGTCGTACCCGTTTAGAAATTGCAGATTGGCGCGCAGCATCAGAAGCAGCATCGGTTGTTGCCAATTTAATGGGCGAGGTTTTAGGTTGGTCGAATGAAAAAATTGAAAAAGAAATTGCAGATTATCACGCTTTGATTAAATTTTTTTTTAAGCACACTAAAATTTAGTTAACTACTCAGGTTGTATTTGATGTATAAAAACCGCGAAGCAGTTCAATATGAATAGCCCCGCGCGACAGCGCGGGGAATTACCAATAAGATTTTGCAACTGCAACGCAGTTGAATATGTATTCGTTTAAATGAGTAAGCACATTCAACTGCGTTGCAGTTGCAAACCGGTATTTATCATTCCCCCGCGATTCTCGCGGGGGAATTCATATTGAACCGCTTCGCGGTTGTTTTACTTTAAAATAGTAAATGAGTAGTTATAAATTTAGTAGTTTTTTAAAAATGTAAACTTTATTTGACAGTTTTCGGTTGTTATCTATTATTTTTACAAAAGTACAAAACCACTCGAAGCGGATAAAAAATAAAAATTAACCATAAAGTGCGCACGATTTTAAAAATATTTTTTCTCCTTTGCCTTTGCTTGCCGCTTGGGGTGGAAATGGTTGCGCAAGAAAACCTCATTCAAAATCCCGGTTTTGAAGATTTGACGAGTTGTAATCCGCTTTTAAAAAATAATCAAATCGCTTATTGGTACGCTATCTCCGGCGGACTTGGTCAGCATTTGCCGGGCGCAGATTCTTGCGGCAATCTTGTCGGCAACGGTTATGCGATTGATTCATTGGCACGTTCCGGCAAACATGAAGGACATTTGCATACTTATGGTTTCGTCATTCACGACACACTTCAACGTACTTATCTTTATACGCCTTTAAAAAGAACGCTCACGAAAAACAAGATTTACTATTTTGAAATGTATATGCGCTTAGAAGATAATCCCGCCGTTTTATTGAGTGATTATGCCACAAATAATCAAGCCGCCAGAATTACGAGTGATTGTTTTTGTACCCGCGGAAAATTCAGTGGCGGACTCGCGATCGGCGGTGATATTGAAATAAAAAACGACGGCAATGTTATTCTTGGTAATTGGACAAAAATTTCAGGTTGTTTCACGTCAAAGGGTGATGAAAATTACGTAACGATTGGCAATTTCGATACGGACAGTAAAACTAAAAAAATAAAACTTGCAGGTGCACCCGATGTGTCAGACGCTTTTTATCGCGTTGATGATGTGTCACTTTACGAATTAGATGTAAGATTACCGCACGACACCACCATTTGTATCGGCGATTCTATTTTCGTTGACCCGAAATTGCAACATTTTAAAGCGACTTATGAATGGGATAACGGCTCTACAAAACCGGAACGTTATTTTAAAAATACGGGGATTTATAAATTAAAAGTAACTCCTGACGGTTTGTGTCCGACGTTTGAAACGCAAATGGAAATCAAACATTTACCCGCACGTACTAATTGGTTAGCGCGTGATACAAATTTGTGCAAGAATGATACTTTAACGCTGAAAGCAACGCAAGATACCGCCGGCACAAAATTTTTTTGGTCTGATAATTCTACGCAACCCGATATTAAAATCTCAAAAACCGGTTTGTATTGGGTGACTTTGAAAAACAGATGTACCACGCATACCGATACAATAAATGTGCGTCCTTACGATTGTCACGTAAAAGCCTATATTCCCACCGCTTTTTCTCCGAATGGCGACGGCATTAATGATGTGTTCCAACCTTATATTGATTCGACACAACCAATAACTTCTTATAAATTTGATGTGTTCGATAAATGGGGTAATCACGTTTTTCTGTCTGAAAATATCAATGATAAATGGGATGGAAAATACCGTAATAACGACAGTCCGACCGGTATTTATATTTGGCAATTACAATTTACCACCAATCAAGGCGG
>JAYTNA010000709.1:0-2885 GCA_043748865.1 Saprospiraceae bacterium | reverse complement strand
TTCTGCCCAAAAAACATCATCACGATTTTTGGCATTTTCATCTTTGATATTATTTTGAATGCCGTCATAAACAGTTTGGTCTTCAGCCGGCGCGAAATTAAAATCTTTAAGTCGGGATACTTTTCTGCCGTAAAAACCGAATCCTTTTTTCGAATCGCCGATACCGAAATCAATTGCCGTTTCGTCGCGCACGAGCGTCCAAGAACCGTCAGGTAATTTGTCAAATTCTTGATCAACCGTCAGTGTATTCAAAAAATTGATGTTCACGTTGTCGGGCAAACCTAATTTCACTTTGCGCACAGCATACAGACTATCATCAGTGATAAATAAATTGCCGACGAAAGTTAAATCCGTTTTACTTCTCGGAAAAAAGGCGAGGTTAATGCAACGTTTGCCCCCAACCATGGATGTATCCATAATGTAAAAACGATAAAACGTCGGCGACAGCGGTGACAAAGGGCTTAAAAATTCTTTGTTGACGAGCATACACGCATTGTCATAGATATTGGCATTAGCATAGAGGTGATTGATATAATCGCCCAAACCATCTGCATCCATCAATCCATCTAATTGACTTTGTTTTATACCGTTCGTGTATTCTTTTTTAGCTTCGGGTGATTTACGAAAAAAAACATCGGAAGCTGTTTCTTTAATGAAAGCAGGCAAAAGGCGTTTGCCCTGAAGGCGTGTTGAATCTGTTCTATCGAAAATAAATTTAAAATCTTTGAGCCATTTGTTATTTTGGACTTTATTGCCGATGTTCACTAAATCCATTTCTACTTTTTCGTATTTTTTATACGTGTAGAAATCGTGGCTTTCTAAGCGATTATATTTTTTATGCGCAATTACTTTCTCGATGAGTTCGACGGCAGGATTATTTTTGTTGCGGTATCTACCGGATTTAATAATAATCTGTTCAAGTTGCGCTACTTGGTCGGAAATAACAATTGTTAAAGTTTGTTTTAAACCCGGTTCAACTTTCACAATCTTATTGGTAAAACCAAGTGCTGTTACCATCAAATCGGTTTTGTTACCCTCAAAAGTAAAAGAAAAAATGCCGGCATCATCAGTCGTCACACCGAACGAAGTACCGATTAGTCCAACGTTTGCAAAAGGCACCGGTTGGAGATTAGTCGCGTCTATTACTGTACCGTTTACCGTAGTTGTTTGTCCAAAAACTCCGGAGCAAGTAAACGTCAGCAAAAAAAGCAGGCCTAATTTTTTAATAAATACGCCAAATATCTCGAAGTTTTTTTTCGAGTCAGTCATGATTTATTATTTATTTCTCATTCCTTATGGTTTGAAAAAATTATTGTTCCTATTAAAGTCTAAAAGTATAATTAATGGTTTAATGGGTTTTCTGAATTACATTACAAAGTTATGAAAATTTTCTTTTCTTTTCTAAAAATATATCCGAATTTATTAAATTTTAACTTTTCCTGAAAAAACCGGTGTTGCCGGACCGCACAACCAAATATCTGAAAAACTTTTCGCCGATTTCTGAACGATTTGAACCGATAATTCGCCGCCTTTTGTCGTAATTTTAATCGGCGTTTTCGCATTTGTTTTCAAAACGTAAGCTATAGCCGCCGCTGTAACGCCGGTGCCGCAAGAAAGAGTTTCGTTTTCCACGCCGCGCTCATAAGTTGCGACTTCAATACCACCGGTTTTTTTTATTTCAACAAAATTGACATTCACACCGACATCATGAAAACGTTCCGAATATCGAATTTGCCGTCCGTTTTCATAAACATTAATATCTTTTAAATCTTCGACAAAAACCACGTAATGTGGCGAACCGGTGTTCATTAAATAATAATCACTGCCGATTTCAACATTGGTAACATCAATCATTTTTAATTGAACATCAGTTTTATTATTTATTTTTGCTTCGTGCAATCCATCAACTGCATTAAACACGCAAGCCTCGCCAATTTCTTTCAATCGGTGTGCGAATGCTACGATACAACGTCCGCCGTTACCGCACATACTCGATTCGCGTCCGTCAGCGTTGAAATAAATCATTTCAAATTCAGCATTGTATTTATCGCTTTTTTCTAAAAACATAAGCCCATCTGCACCGATACCGAATTTTCGATTGCATAAATGTTCAATCAATTTTGTATCCTTGTGCGTTAAATATTTTTTTTCGCGTTGGTCAATCAATACAAAATCATTGCCTGCGCCTTGATATTTATAAAATGGAATTATCATTAGAGAATCATAAATGATAAATGATGAATGATGAATTTCATTTTCAATCTCATTTAGGGTGCAAAATTAATTTTTTGATTTTAATTTTTTAATTTTAATTTAATGGACTTATTGACGCCTGACTTAATGACGATAGACTTACTTTTCTTTTGTCAGTAAATCCGGCGTCAATAAGTCCATTAAATTTTCATTTTTAATTTTTTGATTTATGAAAACCGTACTTCATCTCATCGGTAAAACGGATATTGATTATGTAAAATCCGGTATCGCCGTTTTTGAAAAAAGACTTGTGCATTACGTACCGTTTTTAATACTCGTTTTGAACGATATAAAAAAACCGCCGACGAGTCCGGAAGTATTGAAACAAAAAGAAGGTGAATTAATTTTATCAAAAATTCAACCCACCGATTTTTTAGTGTTGCTTGATGAAAAAGGTTTAGATATGACTTCAAAAAAATTTGCCGATTTTATAGAAACCAAACGCGACATTGGTACGCAAAAAATTATTTTTCAAATTGGTGGTGCCTTCGGTTTTTCTGATGCTGTTTATCAACGTGCCAATATGCAATTATCTTTATCCGCCATGACTTTTTCACATCAGCTTATCCGTTTAATTTTCATGGAACAATTGTATCGTGCTTTCACAATTATTAAAGGCGAAAAATACCATA